>CALMMH010000126.1 GCA_937868145.1 uncultured Phycisphaerales bacterium | reverse complement strand
GAGATGTGCCAGAAACGCCTTGTTGTTCTGCTGGCCGATGGCGATGATGATTTGATCGGCATCAAGCGACACCTTGTCGTTCTCCGCGAACTGCGGATTGAAGCGGCCATCGTAACCGAAGACGCTGGTGCAGCGTTTGAATTCGATTCCCGTCACGGATCCATTGCCCAGGATGCGGCGGGGGCCCCATCCGTTGCGAATGCTGATTCCCTCGGCGACCGTCGCCTCGACCTCCTCGGCATAGGCGGGCATCTGGGGACGCCGTTCCAGGCACACCATCTCGACGCTTTGGGCCCCCAGACGCAGCGCGGTTCTCGCGACGTCCACGGCGACGTTGCCGCCGCCGATGACGATGACTTTACTCTTCACGGCGGGCTTGCTGGCCGAGGCCGCTTGTCTGAGGAAATCGACGCCTTGCAGGACGCCGGTCTTGTCCTCGCCTTCCACGCCAATCGCCCGTCCCTGCGGGACGCCCGTGCTGAGGAACACCGCGTCGTGCTCTTTGCGAAGCGTCTCGATCGTGACGCTCTCTCCCACGCGGCAGTTGAAGACGAACCGGACGCCTTTGCGCCGGATGATCTCGATCTCGTGGTCCAGCACGTCCTTGGGCAGGCGGTATGCGGGAATGCCCCACCGCAGCATGCCGCCCGCCGCCGGGAGGGCTTCATAGACCGTCACGGCGAACCCTCGGCCCGCCAGGTCGTCGGCGGCGGTCAGACCCGCCGGTCCGGCTCCCACCACGGCCACTTTCTTCGCGTTCGGCGCGGGCTTTTTCTCCTCGGGCAAAGTCAGTTGGCCCGAGCGGATCAACTCCATCTCCTTGTCGGAGGCGAATCGCTTGAGCATGCGGATCGCGATGGGGTCGTCCGCCTTGCCGCGGGTGCAGGAGGTTTCGCACGGATGCGTGCAGACGCGGCCGCAGATCGCCGAGAGCGGATTGCGCTCGCGGATCAGATTGACGGCCTTGACGTATTCCTTCTTCTTGATGAGCTGCACGTACCCCTGCACGTTGATGTTGGCCGGGCACGTGTTCTTGCAGGGGGCATGGCCGTTCTTGAGGATGCCGAAGATGTTCGGCGTCGCCTGGGCGTAGTGCTTGGCGATGGCCTTGCGCTTGCCGAGATTGCGGTCGAACCGGTCGGGGATGTACACGGGGCACGCCTGCGTACACTCGCTGCAGCCGTTGCACTTGGTCTCGTCGACGTACCGCGGGTGGCGTTTGACGAGGGCCTTGAAGTTGCCGGGCTCGCCCTTGAGATCGGCCAGCTCGGACATCGTCAGGATCTCGACGTTGAGATTGCGGGCGCACTCGACGAGCTTGGGCGAGATGATGCAGGTGGCACAATCGCCGGTCGGAAACGTCTTGTCGAGGTGGGACATCATGCCGCCGATCGCGGCCTCCCGCTCGACGAGATAGACCTTGAACCCGGAGTTGGCCAAATCGAGCGAAGCCTGCACACCGGCGATACCGCCGCCTTGCACGAGCACCGCACCTACCTTCTTGTGACCGTTTTCACTCATATCGACAGCATTCCTCATGCGGCGTTGACGACGGCTTGGACTACCCGGGCCGGCGAGATCATCAGTTTGTTCAGGCCGAGTTTCTGGGCCGGGACGCCTAGGCACAGACCCAACAACTGCGTGATATACAGGACCGGCAGGTCGTGGTGTTTGCCCTTGATTTTGGCGATGTCGAGCTGCCGCATGTCGAGATTGATCTGACACATGGGGCAACTGACCGCGATGCATTCGGCGCCGGCCGCCTTGGCCATCCCCACGATGGAGTCCGTGAGGTTCACGACGACGTCGGTCCGCGACATGGAGAGGCCGCCGCCGCAACACTCGACCTTGTGCGGCCAGTCGAGGGCGGTTCCGCCCATCGCGGTGATCAGCCGGTCGATCGAGGTCGGATTCTCGGGATCGTCGAAGCCCGTGACCTCCTTGGGACGGACCAGCAGGCAGCCGTAATAGCTGGCCACCTTCATGCCCGCCAGCGACCCGCGAAGCGCCGCGGCGATGGTCTCGATGCCGACATCCTCCAGGAGCACTTCGAGGAGGTGACGCACCTTGACGGAACCGTCGTAATCTCCGCCCGTCGCCTCGGCCACCTTCGCCCGCACCTGCCGGTTCGTCGCGATCTCATGGTTCGCCACCTTCAGGCGATTGTAGCAGGCTGCGCAATTGACGAGGAGGTCGAGGCCCATGTCCTTGACCTTGAGCAGCGTGGCTGCCGGCAGAGCCACCGACAGGACGCGATCGGTTTGGTGTCCGGCCGTGGCTCCACAGCAGGTCCAACCTTTCGGTTCGACCAACTCAATCCCCAGCGATTGGGCCACGGCCAGGGTGGACTGATGCATGTCCCGCGCGGTGGACTCCGCCGAGCAGCCTGGAAAATACGCGTATTTCATTTGTCCGTCGCCTTGTTCTCTTTCATCTTCTTGAAGATGTGACGCACCGTTTTGCGATCCGCTCCCGTGGGAGGCAGCAACGCGATCTTGCGTTTTGCGAGCATGGTCGGGAACTTCTCGGTGTCGGCCAGGAACTTGCGGCTTCCGAGCTTGTACGCCGCGATCATCGCCATGTCGTACGAGCGGCCGAAGAGTTCGACGGTCTTGAGGAACGCCTTGTTGAACAGCGGCACATTGCCTTCTCCCTGGGCGGCCTCTCGCTCCAACGCGATCTTGCGGAGGGCATCCATGACGGCCGCCACATCGATGCCCATGGGGCACCTCGTCGAGCAGGTTTCGCACGAGACGCACATCCAGAGAATGTCGCTGTCGAGCAACTCATCGCCCAGGTCCAGATGCAGTCGTCGCATCA
>CALMMH010000125.1 GCA_937868145.1 uncultured Phycisphaerales bacterium | reverse complement strand
AGGCCCGCAGAAACGCCTGCCGCCGGACGTCGTTCGAGAACCGGTCGGCCGCCGGAGACGGAGTCCACGCCGCCAGCATCAATAACCCCATCAGCGGAATTCGCAAATCGCGCATGGTCCAGGTTGCTCCTTCTATCGTGTCCATACAGGTCATCGGATCCACTATGATAAGCCCATGCGGGGGCGAAGTCCACCTTTCCTCCCGCGATGTAGCTCAAGACGGAAGCCCCCGCTTCGGACTGGCACTCTCCTATCCAATTCGCTATTCTATTCCCCGAACGACGAGTGGTGGTGAACGCTCGGTACTTGGCCGAGTGGTCCGGACCGGGCGACGGGTCGGCCTACTGCCAAGACCACAACTCCGTGGCCGAGATGAGCCCGTGGTGGCAAACGGTTCTGAAGATGAGCCTGCCGCCGGACTTTCAGTACGTCTGCTTCGGACTGGACCGTCAGCGTTTTCCGGAGGCCCTGCAGGCGGTTTCCACGCACGGCCGGTATGAGGCCGCGGAAGTGAGCGGAGAGGACGGCCGGCCCCTCTACGAGATCCGCCGCTTCGATCCGAGCCACGACCGCCATCCCGACGGAGTCTGGACGATCAATCCTCGGAAGGGATTCCTCGCCATGCAGTACATCTTCAACGCGATGGAAGAAGGCCCGGTCTCCCGCTGGACGATGCGTGTGGAGCAGATTGCGCCGGAGGTCTGGTACCCCGTGGCGTGCGAGGAAACGCGGTATACGGAGCCCAACCAGCCGGGGGACCCGCCCCGGGTCGAGATCTGGAGCAAAATCGCGTTGAAAGAGATCCGGGTCAACGAGCCGCTCCCCGACGAGCAATTCGAGATCGAAGCCCTGGGTCTGGCCCAAGAGGGGTCCCGCGTGACCGTGACGCGGATTACGGCGGACCGCCGGATGACGGCCTGGGTCTACCGCGAGGGGAAACTCGTTCCCAGGGAGTAGTCCGTGCGAGGATTACGAACAGATCCTTACAAGCCCGCCTTGCCGAGGCGCTCCAGGAAGCTGGGCTTGCGGGCATGGACGGCGTGGATTGTCTCTATCCTCATGCGGAACTTGTCGTCCTTTCCCTCCCGCTGAGCCAGATCTCGCAGATCGATGAGCAGCTTCACGGCCTCGTCATAGCGTTTCGGCTGCTTCGTCGCGATCAAACCTTCGATCCGAGCCCAAAGCTTCAATTGCTGACCAGCGATCTGGTCGAGAAACTCGGCCCGGGCGATTTCCGCCTGGCGTTTGCGGCATTCCGCCTCCTCGTCGCGTTTCCTGGCCTCGGCCTGCCGTCGCTCCTCGGCGCGGGTCTCGGCGGCTTCGAGCAACTCGCCGACAGTTCGCCGAGCGGCCTGCGTCCCCGAACCGTCGTGTGCACCGCTGCGTTGCTTGAGGAAACGCTGAAGCAACTCCGTAGCCCGTGCAAGATCCTCCTCGACGATGAGGCCCGTGAGTATGTCATCTTTCTCGCCGGATGGCAGCCCCGTCACCCAGGCATGGACCTCTTCACGTGACAGTTGTGCCTCCCCCAGTACCTCGCTGGCCTCGGCAGCGACATCGAGCAAGTCGCCGTCGATGCACAGGAAGTTGGCAAACTCGTCCAGGGAACCGCCGAGCTGCCCGAGTCCCGGTGGGACAGGCGGCTCAGCATCCTCATCATCCAGTTCATGATTCTGCACACACAGCAGCCAGCCCAGATACAACGCACGCAGGTCGCCGCGGGCCAGTTCCGCCCGCACAGGGAGCAAGGGAGAAAGCTGCTCCTCGCCTTCCACCCACTCCCCGTCGTCCTCGTCGCAGCCAAAGGACAGAATGACGTTGCCGCCTTTCTCCCAGGCATAGGCACTGTCGCCGACACAGTACTGCCGGGCCGTCTTGAGGTCGAGCAGCCGCGCGGGCAGGCGCAACTTCAGAATGTGCGTACCCCAGTTGGCGTAATAGAGGAACGTATCGAAGTACTTCTCCATCCAACCGTCCGGATCGCCCTTGAAACTACCCCAGGAATAGTCGTTCACGAAGCTCGCCCGCGTAATGCGGGCGCGCGTCGAGTACGATCGCACCTCCTGCATCTGCTCCGGCGTCAGCGGCCGGTCGATGGCCTGGAATTCGTAGTACTGGTACTCGCTCATTTCTCCGAACCTCCGAAGCTTGCGGCGTCTCTCCGTTCACGACATCTCTCGCAGCGCCTTACGCTGCGCTGGCGTGGCGATGCGTCGCGCCTTTGCCAGATGCTTGTCGCGCCAATACGCTTGATGCTTGCTGACGACCTCGATAACACGCCGTGCGTATTCTTCCGGCTCGGCGGTCGCCGGAAGGCAGGTAAACCAGGCGGGCAACACCTTGGCCCAGTCCACCCCGACCTGCCAGGAGCCTCCCTCATCGGCGAAGAAAACGATGTCATCACGGCACTCGTCAATCTGGTCCAACAGCGAGAGGAGAATATCGAAGGCCCGGCACACATCGGCCGGGTCATTCTCGCCAACCGCCGCCACACACCGGCTGAAAAACCGTTCGCACTCCGCGATCCAGGCCCGGGTTCCAACAGATTTCTCCCTGCAGTTCTTGGAGTTGACATTGAAGCCTTCGTAGTACTCACCCGCCAGGCTGGCCTTCTCAAAGGCCTTCACCTCAGCCGGCAAACCGCCTTTGCCCTTGCGGTCCGGGCGCAGCTTCGCAGGGTCCAGAAACCCGTTTACGAGCCGGGCGAGTTCGGCTTCGGACAGCATATCGAGGGCCTCATCGAGCAAAGAGAGTGCGTACTCGTGATCCATCCTGCGAATCGCCACATGCACTTTGTCACGATCGATTTGTCGTTTGCCC
>CALMMH010000124.1 GCA_937868145.1 uncultured Phycisphaerales bacterium | reverse complement strand
TGACGAAAGGGACGCTCGACGAGTCCACGGGCAAGATGATGTACGATTTGCCACTCGATACATCGGGAACGGCTCCGGCGGCCCTGTATCTCATGGTTGTGGACGAGGACGACGATCTGCTCGGCATCCATGTCAGAGAGAAGTACGTGCTGCCCAGCGGCGTGGAGTCGTCCTTTGAGGAAACGTATCCAGCTTGTGTCGACGGACAACGGAAGTCCTTCCTGGGGGCCACGTTGATCCCGGTCCATCTTCGCTCTGGGAACCGCATCAAGGACGAGGCCCGGTGGCAGGCCTATGTCGATCGAGCCGATCGGAAGGATGACTCCGGGAAGTTCGCGCAGCCCCCCATTTGGATCACTGAGCCCGACCCCAACGCCGTATCCGTATCTGTATCGGTGTATGACAAGAAAGGGCACGAATCAGCCGCTGTTCTAGTCAGGCCAAGTTGGACGAATGCTCGAAGCGGTCCCACATGGCAGGACGAGAAATCGCTCAAGCTCTACAAGCAACATGGCATGGGAATCGCCCGCTGGCCGGACAAGGCCGCCAAACCCCGGCCGGACAACGCGGCCCTTCTGTACTATCGCGCAATCGCATGCCGACCTATGGCGGATCCCTGTACGGCAAGGATCATGGACCTGATGGGCTTCGGGCGTGAACCGGAGGACCGCGTCAGAGCCTATCTAGGACGCTGCCAGAACACCATTCAGTTGATGCAGCTCGCTTCTCAGATCCCGGAATGCAACTGGGGCATGGTCGGCGATCCGGTGTGGGAACACACCACAAATACCATAGCCTCATTGCGTCAGCTTGGGTACCTGCTGGCTGCGCATGCTCGTACCCTCGCGGCCGACGACCACCATCGAGCCGCTCTCGAAAACTGCCTGGTCTATCTCCGTTTTGCCCGGCACTTCGGAGATGACCTCGATATCCTCTCCGCCGTTTCCCGCAGTACGTACTATGAGACCATGCATGACGTTCTTGATGTTCTTGCGACAATGCCGCCGGATGGGCCTACTCTGAAATGGCTGCGCGGCGAACTCAAGACGGCGGAGGACGCCCGGTTCCGCCCGGCAGCGGCGTTTACCAAGTGGTGCGATCAAGAGATGGCGGAGTGGCGTCTCTATAACGGCCATCGACCCTTTGAAAGACAGTGGGCTTTGGCGCAGATCAAAGACGAAGCCGAGAGGCAAAAGGCGGCGGAATTGACGGACGAGCAGTTGTTGATCCGTCTGCTGTGTCTGCAGCGATCCAGACGCGACTGTCAGTACGATCTGGCCGTTCCCGATGGATTGTTCGCACAGGCGAGAAGACAATTCGATGAGTTCATCGCGTCGGCCGTCCGCATCATGGAGGGGGAACTGCCCTACAAGGACAAGGAGGCGAGATTGAAAGAACTGGAGAGCGACTTTCACGAGTGCGTGGATCGCTATGAGCCCGCGGCGCTTCTGCAGTTCGCCCCGACAACCGTGGCGATCTATCACAAGTTCGCAGTCAAGAACGCCGCCATGTCCAATTGTATGAATGCCGCCGTGGAGGTTCTGCTCATACAGGCTGAGACCGGGCAATTGCCGGAAGCCCTTCCCGATGGCCTACCGGGCGATCCTTTCAGCGGGAAGGATTTCGGCTACGAACAGACGGAAAAAGGCTTCGTTCTTCGCGTCGATCCCGACCACGTCAGTGAACTTCGCCCCCGAGAGTTCGAGTTCGGCCGTTGATCACTCAAGAAAACGATGGTCACCACGTGAATAGATGACGGGGCGACCGTTTCTCACAGACGAGGGAGATTATTGGCTGTTCGAGATGTCTCCTCGCTTGCTGTAGCGGCGGTAGAGGATGATCTCGAAGCCGACGAAGGCGAAGTTCATGAAGTACAAAGCGATGACCCAGTCCCGCCGGCCCGAGAGTTTGGAGAGGATGCCGGCGAGGTAGCCGAGCTCGACGACGATCAGGAAGAACAGGCTCATGCCCGCCACGTTCCGCGTTCGCAGGGTCTTGGCAATGGCCACCGGCCAGGAGATGCCAAAGCAGATCATCATCATCGCTTCAAGATAGGGTGCCAGGAATTGCATTCGTTGCTCCGGTTGTCGGTTCGACGCGAACCGCTATTGTGAGCCCATCCCCAGGGGGACGGTGATTTTCGATGTCGGGTACGTTCCTGCGTTCCTGTCCGTCGGACAACGCCGGGACGGGGAGGGCGCAACAAAGTCCGACATAGTAGCGTTTCTCGTTCGCTGCGGCAAGGCTCTGTAGAGGGAGGAAAGAGGAGGGAACCGCTGATGAACGCAGATGAACGCCGTCAGAGGAGAAAGGAGATTTCCGGCTTGGCATTTATCAGCGTGCATCAACGTTCCTCTGCGGTTTCAATCCGTCGAACTCTGGCGGCGGCGGTTGCCGTCCGCATTTGGTTTGAAATTCCTCGTGGTCTCCGGGTATATTCGGCGGGCCGGAGAACGAATCCGGCTGTATGTGACGTGAGCCAAGGGGACGTATCGATGACAAGAAGCTGCCTGATGAAATTGACTTCTCTCGTTGTGTTGGCGATGTTCGGATTCTGCGGTCGTGCGGCGGTGGGGGCCGAGCCGGTTCCGACGGTGCACGTGGGCGAGGCGCCCCAGCGGCGCGTCGAGGTGCGGTCGGGCGATCGCGTGCTGTTCCAGTCGCCCCAGGAGGGACTCTGGTCGATCGCGACCGCGTGGAAAGACGGTTGGCCTGAAGGTTGGCGTCACGCCCAGGTCGGCGGCGTCGAGATCGTCGGCGACTGGACCGTCGTCACCGGCGCGATCGAGCTGCCGCAGGGCAAGCTGGAGCTGCGCGACTCCTATCGTGTCGAGGGCAACCTGGTTCGCGGCGTTCGACGGTTCACATGGACCGGGAAGGAGCCGCTGCCGCAATGCACGCTGTCGGTTCGCTGGATTGCGCCGGGGGCGAAGAACGCCTTGCCCTTGCTTCCCGGCATCTGCTACTACGGCAATCCGATGGGCGCCCGCACCGGAGCCGGCGCGGTGGCTGTGCACACGGGCAAACCCGGCGAGGAGTCGATCTACGAAGAACACCGCTACGCAGCGCCCTTCGCCAGCATCGAATGGAGCGAGAATGACGCGTGGCGAGGCGCTGCTTTGCACACGATTCCCTCGATGTTGATCGACGCGAACCGCCGGGATCAGTGGTGGTCGCTGGGCTTGGTCGCCCGCGAGGACGCCTGCGAACTCGTTTCGCTGTCCGGCCCGTGCGCCTCGAACGGCAGGCACAGCGTCGTGAAAGCCTTCCAGGGCAAGTTCATCGACTATCCCGATACGTGGATCAACCTGAGGCCGGGCACGATCGTCGAAAAGACGTTCCTGCTCGAAGCGTATCCGGTCGCCAGGCAGGGTTCGGGCTTCCGCACGCCGCTGCGAACGGCGATGGGGCTCTATCCGGTGGGGGACCTCACGGGCCTGCCGACGCTCGACCAAATCGTCCACGACAAGTACCGGTTTGCCTGTTCCCGTTTTCGCGATCGACCGAAGGACCCGGGCTTTCACATGTTCCCCGGCGACGGATCGGAATACGTGATGGGCTGGTGCGGTCAGGCCGCGGCGCCCGGCTACGCGTTATTGGTCCTCTCGAAACGGCTGGGCGATCCGAAGTCGCGTGACATGGCCGCCCGTTCGCTCAATCTTCTGGCGACCACGCCTTTCAACGAGCACGGTTTTCAGCTGCGTTATTCGGCCGGCTCGGGCACGTGGTCGGAGCAGAACGCGGTCTCGCAGGGCCAGGCGATGGAGAACTTCGCGCGGGCGATCCTGATCGCGCGCAAGCAGGGCGGCATCGACACGAAACCCTGGGAAGCGTTTCTACAGAAGGCCTGCGAGGTTCACGCCAAGCGCATTTTACGGGACGATTGGCGTCCCGGCGCGACCAACGAAGGGTTCTTCGTCTCGCCGCTGTGCAAAGGCTACAACCTGTTCGGC
>CALMMH010000123.1 GCA_937868145.1 uncultured Phycisphaerales bacterium | reverse complement strand
ATTCGGCGAGACATACAAATGCCCACCCGCGAGAAGAACCGTGCCGGGCGGGAACGTGTGCTCGACGCCGCCGTCGAGTTGCCAGCCGGAGATGTCCACGGCGTACGCGTTCGGGTTGATCAGCTCGATGTATTCCTCGTCCTGGTTGCCCGAAACCGGATCGTACTCGTAATCGCCTATGGCGATCACGACGTTCTCCGGCTGCGAATCGGGGATGCCCGCATTGCCGCCGGTCGGCTTGCTCGTCGTGTTGTTGATGTTGTGGTCGATGTACAATTGGCTCCGGCGCGTGGGGAAATAGCTCTTCAGCGAGTTCACCGACGATTTTGCACCGCTCAAACGCGAGTTTGCCGGCGCAAAGAGTTCATCAATCCGGTTCTCGAAGAATCGCCGGGCAAGCGGAATGCTGGGCGCCTGGAGCAACTCGTCCATGACCGTACGGGTCCGCCGCAGGAACATTTCTTGTGTCTCCGGAAGATTGTACATCACATCCAGAAACACGCTCCACTGCTGCCCGCCATCCTTGGCATGGGTCCTGTCTCCCAGGAAGGGATGGGAGGTATAGATCCACCCGTCCCCCACGACGCCGAAGGTCCAGTCCTTGTCCCACGGGAGAATGGACCATTCCCCGCTGCCCTCCGTGTCACGGTAGAAATAGAAGTTCTTGCGGATGTCGTCGGTGTCCTGGAGGAGGCACCGCGCGGCCAGATAATCCATCATGCCGGGCAGGTCGAAATTGTCGAAGACGAAGTTTCTTCGCTGCTCGGCGGTTGCTGCATTGAGGCCCGCGACGACCGCGGCGATGTCCGAGAGGTCCTCGTCTTTCCGGGTTTTCTTCTCGATGCCGGAACTGATGTCGTTGAACACCGGCGTGCCCTGAGACCGCTGAGTGAACTTATAGAGCGCCCCGTGGGGATCGAGATCATTTCGTTCGAGGAACACGCTATCAACCTGTTCGACGAAGATCCCCACGCGATCCACCTGCCCGTTGAGCACCGACAGCATCAGGAAGCACTGAGACGAAGGGCAACCCGCCATCCGCATGGTCTCAAACGCCAGCGGCGGGCGAAGATAGCTGGAGTCGCTGCCGTTCTGGTTGAGGTTGAATTCCTTCACACGATCGTATTCGTCGGAGTATCGGAATCGGTATCCCTTGTTGAAGACGAACTTCTTCGACCCGGCTCCGACCGTCGCCCCGCCCCGCTGCCGCACGAAGACATTGTCGTAGAACTCGCCGTCGAAAAACACCGACGCCCGCGTCCCGCTGCGAGTCGAGGCCGCCGAGGGGGACTTCGCGAACCACGACAGGACCGGCAGATCGCCGGCCGCCGCTGGATTCACGACCACGGTCCCATAGAATTCCGGCGAGTTCGTCGAATGCGCGAACAACGGATTGTGCGACACATTGCCCTGGACATCGTAGGCCAGGACGTACCAGCGGACCATGTCGCCGGCTTTGTAGTCCTGCGAAGGGATCACAGCGGTGTAAACACCATCGCCCGCGACCGCATCGGCATTCCGGCCGTCGTCCAGCATGGGCAGGCTGCCGGCCGGAAGCGAATGGATGTTGGCCTCGTAGTTGATCTGATACACCAGTCTGACGCCGAAGATCGTCGCCACCGACGGAGACACCTCGGCCGTGATGGCCAGGTCCTCGCCGACCGCAGGAGGCGTCGGGTTCTTCGTGACGTTGCGGATGACCGGCCCCATCTGAACCATGGATCCGACATTCATCGTCCCCGGTGTCGGTTCCGAAAGATACCCCTCGATCACCTGGTCCGGATCCGCCTGATCGATCTTCACCGCCGCCAATTCCGGCAGGATCAGCACGTCGGAACTGCTCAGACCGCAGTTGAGCCCCTGAATCGCCAGCAGGTTGCTGCCCTTGACCAACGCGCTCTTGTACGCGGTAATGTCGAACTCCTGGGCCACCACCGCGTCCGTATCGTCGCGGATGGCGATCGCCGCGGAATTCCAGGTCAGTTGCACCCCGGCCGGCGAGTTGGACTGGGCCACCTCTTTCCCGTTGAGCCAGGCGACGAAGCCGTCCTCGTACTTCATCCTCAGGACCAGCTTGTCGATGTTCGCCAAGTCGGCCACCGTGAAGGGGATGCGGATGTACACCGTCTGGTTGTTCCCCTGCATGTCGCTCACGTCGAGCCCGGTGTACCCGGCGTAGTCGTATCCGACGCCGGTCGTGCCCGTCAGCCAGGAGGAGTCATTGAACGCGGCTTGGATCCA
This sequence comes from uncultured Phycisphaerales bacterium, assembly GCA_937868145.1. Lineage (GTDB taxonomy): Bacteria > Planctomycetota > Phycisphaerae > Sedimentisphaerales > Anaerobacaceae > PLanc-01. The sequence goes on along the minus strand of CALMMH010000123.1, from coordinate 1,363 downwards.
GGTTTGGCCGAGCGCACCGCTGGTCGGAATCAGAGCCTTTGCAGCCGCTTCCTCGGCGACGAGTTTCGTCTCCGTCTGAGACACGAGAGACCCGTTTCCCACGCCGTACGAAATGTCCTCGAGTTGGGGCGGATAATCGCGGTAGGCGAACGCGACGGTCAGGCCGTCGGGCTCCACGAGAGCCACCGATTCACCGTCGGCCTGGAGCGAGAAGCTCGCATGAAGCTCGCCCGCGGGGTCCCGCAGGTCCTTGTCCGAGGCAAGGACGACGAGATACTCCCCCGGCCCGAGCTTCACCTCCGGAATCGCCCACTTCGTCAGATCGCTCAGATCATCCGTGAGAAACCAACCTTCCAAATCAATGGTCTGGGTGGTTGGATTGTGGATCTCGATCCAATCGGAGGAGTCGCCCTCGAAATCGATCAGGCTTGCATCGTTGGAGGCGACAAACTCCGTGACGACCGGTCCGCTTCCTGCAGTCTGCACGGGTTTGCCGGCCAGGGCTGCATCCAGACAACAGAACAGGCAGCCCACGAACAACATCCATCTGGCCAATACCATTTCCATCACGTCTCCGCGTTCACGCATCATCCGTAATTCCTCAAATCCCGGGCGAACCCCCCTCTTGGCTGCCGGCCTGCCAGGCACTGGATTTGCCCCACCGATCGAGGTCCGAATCCGTGGCGTCCTCAATCTCCAGGGAGAAACCGAGGCCGTCCGTCTCCGGACGCCAAGCGTCTTTATATTTGAACTCGAGAATCGTGTTGTGAGTTCGATCCTCCACCTTGATCTGCTCGCCGGCATTGTCGAGATTGCCCGTGAACGTTCCGCCGGCCAATCGCACGCCGTTGCCGTAGCGGGCGATGAATGCGGCCCGGTTCCTGGCGATCACAATGCACTCTCCTGCCGCCAGAGAAACCTTGCCGCCCTGCTGGAACGCGTAGGAGACGCCCTCGGTCAGGCTGGCGCCGTCGAGCACCAGTGCCGCCGTTCCGATGTTCCGCAGTTCGATGAATTCGCAGGCTTGGTCGTCGAAGTCGCCGGTGGGAGCCGGATTGTACATGATCTCCGTGATGCGCAGACTCTGCTGCTGATCGCTCGGGGTCCCGGCATAGGCCAACGTGTCGACAATCCTGCCGTCGCGGCCGAGCAGAGTGACTGTCTCGCCCCAACTGGAGAGATGGCCCTTGTAGTCGCCTTGGACAAGGAGCCCCTGGCCCCCTCGCGGGCCTGTCGTCCGGCTGCGGAAAGCCTTCGCGTTCGGCGAGACATACAGCCGCCCGCCCGCGACCAGAACGGTTCCCGGCAGGAACGTGTGCTCGACCCCGCCGTCGAGCTGCCAGCCGGAGACATCCACGGCGTA
>CALMMH010000122.1 GCA_937868145.1 uncultured Phycisphaerales bacterium | reverse complement strand
AGATCAAAGTCGAGTCTCTCGCGGACTGATTCGGACATCGTACCATGGCCTCGTGTGAAGACCTCCGTCTCGATCAGAATGTACTCCCATGGATATTTGCGCTCGCTCATGACAGTCCTGCTTGACAACTATGCTATACAATCGTACACTATTCAGTAGTATGATTGGCTCAAGTCTTACGGCGTTGATTCCCGCGCTGTCGGAGCGAAGATGGTAAACAAGACAATCAATCCGTACTTTGAAGGCATTCGAACCGGTCTTGAGGAGATGGTGAGGTCTCTTGAAACCGGACAAAAGCTCACTTGTCGGACGATCCGTCTTCCCGAAGCCCCGCCTGCGATCGGCGGCGAACAGATCGCCAAGCTCAGGCAGGAGAAGCTCCATCTGAGCCAGCACGTGTTTGCCTCTGTGCTGAACGTGTCGCTCAAGACGGTCCAGGCGTGGGAACAAGGTCGCAACGTGCCCTGTGGCCCAGCCCTTCGCCTGCTGTGGCTGTTGACGGCCAGCCCGGAAATGCTCGAGCCGATCTTGGCGGCTTCGGAGACGAGCAGACAAGAAGGCTGAACCGCAGCGAGATCTCGCCGCCCAGTTGAACGCATTACAGCGTTCTGACGTCTCTTGATCGCGGATCATCGATCTCTCCCTGGCCGTTGGTGAGTTTGCCGGCGAGGGCCATCTCGCGAAAGCCGACCATCGGGTCGTAGAAATCCTGGTCGAGGTCCACCGTGTTGACCGTCATGCCCGGGCGGTTGGGCCTGAGCTGCTCGGCGATCACGCCGTCGGGCTGGATGAAACAGGATGGGTACGGCGAGAAGTAGCCGCAGGAGTTGGTCATGCTCACCCACGTATGGTTCGTCGCGGCGTGGGATTGCATCGTCTGACGCATGATGTGCGTGTGCACGCTGGGACCGCGCTGCCGGGCGTTGTAGAACGACTGGAAGACGCATTGCACGCCCAGCTTGTAGAGCCCGCGGTAGATCTCGGGGAACCGCAGGTCGAAACAGATCAACAGGGCGCACTTGACCTCGTTGATCGTGAAGGTGACGAAGCGATTGCCCGGCGTGAAATGGTCCAGGTCGCCCGGCGTGCAGAACCGCTTGTCGTAGCGGTCTGCGATCCTGCCCTCGGGATTGATCAGATAGAGGCTGTTGTGGGGCCAGTGCGGGAGCGTCAGCGGATGCGAGCTGCCCAGGACGACCCAAAGGCCCAACTCCGCGGCCAACGCCATGATCTTGGTGGTCTCGTCTTTGAGTTGGGCCCAGTCGTAATCTTCAAACGAGGGGAAGTCCGCGCCGACGTACCCGCTCAGGGCGCATTCGGAAAAGTGCACGATCTCGGCGTTTGCCTTCTTTGCCTTCTTCAGGAACTGCTGGATCGCGCGAGCGTTCCGCGGGACCGACTCCCCGACGGCGAACTGGCATGTCGCGATTCTGAGTGTGCCGCTGTTCATGGTTTCAGCTTCCGAAGACTTTCTCCATTACGTCCAGGGCGAATCGGGCCGAGACCGTGGCGCGACCGCCTCCCATCTCGATCCCGACCTCAACGGCCTCAAGGACCTCCTGGCGGCTTGCGCCCGACTTGGCCGCCTCGTCGATGTGCCATTGCATGCACGACTCGCAGTCCATGACGACTGAGATGCCCACGGCGATGAGTTCCTTGTGTTTTTTGGCCAGAGCGCCGTCGGCGTAGGCGGCCGCCTCCATGTCCAGGAAGGCCCGATAGACCTTGGAGTCCGCGGCCAGCAGCTTCTGGTGGGCCAGCTTTCTCTTGCGGCAGATTTCCTCGATCTTGTCCACGATGGCTCCCTTCGATGGTCGATCAGTCGAGACCCATGGTCTCCCGCAGGCCGAAGAGAATGTTCATGTTCTGGATGGCCTGGCCGCTGGCGCCTTTGGTCAGGTTGTCGATCACGGAGAAGACCACGATCCGCCCTTTGACCAAGGTCGGGAAGATGTGGCAGTAGTTTGTCGCGTAGACGTCCTTCACGCCCGGGGCGGTCTTGCGGATCTGCACAAAGGGCTCGCCTTTGTAAAAATCGTTGTACAGAGGCACAAGCTGCTCGGGCTTGATCTCTTGCTTCGGCTGGCTGTAGACCGTCGAGAGGATGCCGCGATCGAACGGCCCGACGTGGGGCTGGAACAGGATCTGCACGGGTGTGCCCGCCACCTCGCCGGCGATTTGCTCCATCTCGGGCATGTGCCGGTGGGTGCCGATCCCGTAGGCGAAGATATTCTCGTTCATGTTCGGGAAGTGGAACTTGACCGAGGGAGTCTTGCCGGCGCCGGAGGCTCCCGTCACGGAATTGACGATGACGGAGCCGGGATCGATGAGGCCGGACTTCAGCAGGGGGGCCAGAGCCAGCGTCGCACCGGTGGGGAAGCAGCCGGGATTGGCGATCAGCCGGGCCTTCTTGATTTTCTCACGGAACAACTCGGGCAGCCCGTAGACCGCCTCGTCCAGGTGGGTCGCGTCGGTGTGGACCACGTTGTAGTACCGCTCGTAGACGGTGACGTCCTTGATCCGGTAGTCGGCGCTGAAATCGACCACTTTGACGCCGGCCCGGAGCAACTCGGGCACGAATTGCATCGAAACCTTGTGCGGAAGGCAGCACAGAGCCACGTCCGCCATCTCCGACAGCTTGTCGAGATTCAACGGCTCGATCGGCAGGGTGCAGCGGCCGCGAAATTCCGGGAAGATCTCCTCGGCCGGCCCGCACTCTTCCGGCAGGGCGGTCAGGTAGGTCAACTTCGCTTCGTTGTGCCGCAGAAGGATTCGGATAGACTCGGCGCCGGTGTACCCGCTGGCGCCAATGATTGCAACTCGTACCATAGCCATTCCTCAGTAGGGCGAACGTCCCTCATTCGCCGTCATAAACAGTCGTGCGAGGTTGCCTGTCCACACAGGGCCGGACCCGCCTCCCGCCAACCGCGGGGAGAGCGGAGGGACACGACAGACCAAAAAAAACAGCCGCAACGAGTGTCTCGCGGCGGCTGTGGTAATCCCATTGGTAATGCGTCGGATTAACGTTTGGAGAACTGGAATCTCCGCCGTGCGCCAGCCTGGCCGGGCTTCTTCCTTTCGACCATTCTCGGGTCGCGTGTGAGAAGACCGTTATCTCTCAGCGGGACGCCATAGTTCTCGTCGTAACTCCTCAGAGCCCTGGCCACTCCCAAGAGGGCGGCGCCGGCTTGGCCGGTGTTGCCTCCGCCTCGGACGTTGACAAAGACATCGAAGAGCTTCTCGGCATGAAAGAGCTTCAACGCGGCGGAAACCGCCTTGCGGTCCTGATCTCTCGTGAAGTAGACGTCAACCTCTTTCTTGTTGACGATGAGCTTGCCGGTGCCCGGTCGAATCCGCACGCGGGCGACGGAGGTCTTGCGACGGCCGGTTCCCCACCAGTAACCGAATTTCGCCTTGCTTGCATTCCCGGGTCCGATGACCGTCTTGGGCTCGGCTGGGGCCTGTTTCTGCTCGACCGTCGTATTTTCAGCTTGATTCTCTGTCATGGCTCTCTATTTCCACTCTTAGAACAGTTGTACTTTCTGAGGCTGCTGGGCCTGGTGCTGGTGTTCCGAGCCCGCGTAGATCTTGAGCTTATCGAGGGCTTTGCGACCCATCTGGCTCTTGGGCAGCATCCGGCGGACGGCCAGCTCGAGGATCTTCTCAGGCTTGCGTTCCAGCATTTTGGCGTAGCTGGTGTACTTGTGCCCGCCCGGATAGCCCGAGTACGACTCGTAGGTCTTCACCTCGGCTTTATTGCCGGTGAGCCGGATCTTCTCGGCGTTGACCACCACGACGAAATCGCCCGTGTCCACGTGGGGCGTATACGTCGGTTTGTTCTTGCCCATCAGTATCATGGCGAGCTTAGAGGCGATGCGACCGAGAACGGCTCCGTCGGCATCCACCAGCAGCCACTTCTGCTCCACCTGATCGTTTTTGGCCATAAAGCATTTCATAAGCGTACTCTCATCAGTTTTCCGTTAGTTAGAAACCTCGAATTTTAGCAGACTCGTCGATCCTGTCAAACAATTTTTTCGATGGAATTCGAGGATTCCTGTCGGCATGCGGTTGCGTCGTGGGCGAACGAGGGACCCGCGGGTTCCCATAACTCTTTTCCAGACTGAAAGTTATCCCCAAGCCTGTGCGTCTTCGCCGCCTGACAATCTGCATAGCCCGACCTTTCGGCACAACCAAGAGCGTTTATCGCTTTGCAGGGTACCAGCGGAGAGAGCGGGCAACTCCCGCGAGTCCTCTGTATTTCCGCCGGCACCCTGAAATGCGTCGATCTCACCCTTTGGTCAGATCGCAAGGCTTTGTCTGCGAATGACTTATGATTGGACTTTTGCAGAATGGACATTGGGCCTACTTTAGGAAGGAAAAATCTTGTTCCTCGATTTCTCCTTCCTAAATCTTAACCATCGGATAAATAGAGCCTTACGTCGATTCTTCAAGGAAATCGAAGAATAAGATTTCCTTGAAGAATATAGGCCCAATGTCCATTTTGCAAAAGTCCAGTCATGATTCGACCGGCCGAAATCGAATTCGCCACCGCTTGCCGGTGCCCCCGTCCCGCGGTTGGCGGCTGTTTTCGCTTGTCGGGTTTCTCGGGGGCCACCATAATGTGCGTCTGAGCGACATCCCAGATGGAATTGCGGTGCCCGCCAAGATGGAGAAGCGAACGAGGCGCATGTGGAGTGGAAAAGGAGCTGCCATGCATAGGAGAGGTTCCCAACAGGTCTTGACGATTGCCACGTTGTTTGTGTTGTCCGGTCCCTTGGCCTTGAAGGCCGGCCAACCAGAGGGATCCGGTGTTTCAGACAGTCCGATCGCCATCTCCGGTCGGGTCGGCGATTTGCAGGGCAGCGCCGTCGAAGGGGCCCAGGTAACGCTGGTCCAGATGATCTACGCCGAGGCGGCCTTCGTGGCCGATCCGAAGGTCGTGGACGAGAAGACCACAGCGAGAGACGGGACGTTTACGCTGGTTCAGCCCGACTGAGATGACCGCAGTTAAACTGCTAGCATCTCCTAAGTCCAGCA
>CALMMH010000121.1 GCA_937868145.1 uncultured Phycisphaerales bacterium | reverse complement strand
AACAGCGCCTTCGTCGTGTGCGTGAGCACGGAACGTGCGTTGGTGAACGCGACGCCTTGGGCTGCAAGCGACGCGAGATAGGGCGTAAGTCCGCCGGAGTTTGATCCTATTTGTGGAGCGACACCGCCCTGCCGGACAGCCAAGGAGGTGCAGTCGTACTGGACGCCCTCGAGTACGACGATCACAACGTTGTGATTGACCCAGTTCGGTTTCAAGGCAACCGAAATGGTGTCGCGCCGCGGAAGTTCGCGGACGGCATAGCGGAAGTCGTCTCTTGCAAGATGTCGGTAACTGGGCAAGAAGAATGCGAGGACCGCGCGAGCTTGGCAGTTGTACCGCATGCCGGTAGCGGCGATCTGTGTCGATCCGAGGTTCGATACGGCCGTGTTAGCGAGTGTCGCAAATAGGCTAATTGCAAGACAGATAGCGATGCGAATGCGGAATCGTCGTGGGTTGTAGGTCGGGATCATCGGCCGCGCAAGGGCCGAAAAGAAGAAACTCAGGGCAATTGCGCTGGGGATTAGCAGTGCTGCGGTGGCGCCCGGCATGGCTAAGAAATTACGAAACACCATTTTCGCAATGTTCAACGGGTCGCGAACTAGAGGCAGCAACTCCATAGGCAGAATTTGTGTGCCTGTGCGGATCAACCAGCCGGCGTTCATGCCGGACCACGTGCACAGAATCGCCGCAGCGACCATCGTGCCGCGCAGCACGCGGATCGTGGGCCGGCGATAACACAACAAGGCAAGAGCTGCTTCGATAGTAAGCAGAACCCCCAGATCCGTAAGAATCCAGGTTGGGTATTCCGACAAGAGCCCCGATCGGGCAGCGTGAAAGAGCTTCACCGTGAGATTGCCGGCGAGGGCTGCGAACATGATGACTGTACAGGCGCGCAACGACATCCACCTGTAGATCGCGTTCGCATACGCACTGCAGGCCGCCAACAATCCACGACTCGGTGAATGAGCTCCCATGGGTAGAGAATACCCGAGGCTATCGCATCTGGCAAGTTGTTTCGCAGTTGGACGCATTCTACAAGTTAGTCGCTAAGAGACCGAAGTGCTTTCGCGGGCGTGTACCGATTGTTCGGAGAGAACTTAATGTGCGTTAGGGATAAGCTGTATGTGACGTGCACGTTGGATGAGGTGTCCTGCGAGGCGGAATACACGGGAGATTCCTTGTTGCCTGAGCTGCCCTGATTGCCACTGTCGTAAGCGTCCTATAATAAACCATGTTCTGTGTACGGAAAGTGCGTCATGTAACAGTGAAATGGCAATCCACGGAGTTGGGGATGGATGTGCTCGCGAGATCTGATGGGAGTCGTCGCCTAGTTGGAGTGGTCTTCTGGTCGAGTTGTGTCTTTGTATGGAGGGTTCGCAGGTCTTGGCGGATTATGCTCTTCTGTTCGGTGTGCCGCCGCAAGGTTGTGCGGTGATAGTGGTTGTGTGTGACAGATCGTCTTGATCGTTCTGACGTAGGCGAAAGCTGATGTGGGAGATGAACTATTATGGGGTTGTCGATTGTCGCTGTGGTGCAGAGAAATGTGGTAGTGTTCCACGTGACACAATTCCAGCCTGACCCGAATTCTCTCGCACAAAGGGCCCAATCGCTGACTCTGACGTGCAGCCTCCCCTGCTGACCGCCATATGGCACGGGTCGTCCTGTCTGACCAGTCGCCAGTAGAAGATTCGACTTATACAATGGCCTTACGGGTATGCTCGTGGGCAACCATTACACAGTGGCTTGATGCGTGTCGTGAAGAGCGTGCACCTTCGGAAGTGTTCGCCTGCAGAAGTAGAAAGGCCTACCGTTTCATTGTTTCCCGTGGAACATGGCCAGGCAGTACTGAGAACAGTCCTCGAAGCACGGGCACCATAAGGCTGCATTTCGGGCCTCACCTTCTTTCTACCTCCTGAAACTGCCACACCGTATTACGGCCACTGGGCCTGCCTAATCTGAGTCTCATGATCAAAGACCTCTGACCAATGTGCGCCACGATCCAAACATTGCACGCACCTCGCAGTACCTATTCCCCTGCGTCGGTGTCTTCTCCCGCGGGAAAAGGATACTGCGAAGATCCAAGGATCTTCTTGACATGGGGGTCGTTCCTTCGACGACGAGGTCTGCGACTGGGTTGCTCGCCAGGCTCCAAAAGGCATCCTATGGCACATATTGTTCTCAGGGGAATTCGTCGCGTCGAAATGTGCAGAAGTTTCCGCCGGCGTGCCGAAATATCTCTTGAGATCGGGAGACGTCTGTGTCTACAATGCCGTAATCGAGCGATCTGAGAGACCTAGGACAAGGAGTCTGCTATGGCATTAGGAAAGGGCGATCGGCCCAGACATCTGGGAAGAGGGCTTGAGGCCCTGCTGGGCCCTATAAGCGCAACCCCTGCACCGACGTCGCCTGTTGCACCGCTGCCTGTAGCGGCGCCGGACAGAATTACCCCTGAGTCTCGCGTTGAATCCCCTGTGGTAGTTGTATTACCACCAGACAAGGAAGTTGCGGATTCATTTCAGAATCTGCCGCTCAGTTCCATTCGGGCGAATCCCTACCAAGCTCGAACGGTATGGAATGATGAAGACCTACGCGAGCTGACAGATTCGATCAAAGCCAATGGCGTCGTCCAGCCAGTGATTGTCCGGAAGTTTCAGGGGAATTATCAGCTTATCGCGGGCGAACGGCGGTTCCGAGCGGCGGAAAAGGCGGGATTGACGACGATTCCTGCGGTAGTCCGAGAAGTAACGGACGAACAGCTCTTCGAGTGGTCCCTCGTCGAGAATATTCATAGGCGTGATCTGAACCCCTTGGAGCGGGCCAAGGCCTACCAGCACTATCTTGGCGCCTTTTCTCTGACGCAGAGCGAGGCCGCGGGACGGCTGGGCGAGGATCGATCCGTTATCGCTAACTATTTACGCCTGCTGGACTTACCTGATGAATTGAAGCAGATGCTTGCCGATGGGCGACTCTCCATGGGCCATGCGCGGGCGATTTTGGCGTTGCCGACGGATGAATTGCGGCGGAAATTGGCCAATCGGGCGTTGGCCGGGCGTCTTAGTGTGCGAGAAGTGGAACGTCTGGTTCGAATGCACCTCGCGGAGCAGCCCGCTCAGAAACCTGCGCCCAAGACGAAGGCGGCGAACATTGTGGATCTTGAGGGGAAGCTCTGTCGGCACCTGGGCACTCGCGTCTCGATTGACACGAAGAAGAATGGACGTAGCGGGCGGATCACAATTGATTTCGATTCGCTTGATGAGTTCGATCGGATAACGGACGTCCTCGGAATTGCCTCAAGCGAGGAAGCCTGAGCGGAGTAGTAGTACTGGCAGTGGGGGAGGACGATGCGTTTTGCGTGGGCATATATAATAGATACGCTCAGTGAAACAGCAGGTCCGAGGAAATGGCGTGTCCAGCTTACGCGTCGATCATCTGGATTCTGTGTGCAACACAAGGGCGATAATCTCGCAGATAGGCGTGTGGTGAAATGGGCAAAGAGTAGTAGCTGTCTATGGACAGTCCTATAACAACGATGTTGACAACAACAGGAAGAGTATTCCCGGTACGTGGGAATGCATTACTAAGGTGATGGCCGTACCGGATTACCATAGGTCATATGAGTAAAACTGTTTCGTTACGAATCGGCACCCTGGAATTGGAAGTGCCGTTCTTTCAAGCTTCTCTCAGCGGGTACACCGACTATCCGATGAGGATGTTCGCACGTCGGTATGGCTGCCCGTTCGCGATCGCGGACGTTATGCTCGCTAAGAGCGTCGCGCGGCCGGAGGTTCTGGCAAAGGCCTGTTTCCAGCCTGGTGAAAATGAACACCCGGTCGGCGCGCAGATCCTCGGAAAAACGCCGGCGATGATGGCCAGAGCCGCAAAATCTCTTGTGGCGGTAGGATACGACGTGGTCGATGTGAACTGTGCGTGTCCGGCGCCAAAAGTGGTGCGACGAGGCCGGGGCGGGGCGATGCTGAACGACCCGGACGCGGTGATCGATGTTCTCAAAGCGGTTCGCGATTCGGTCCAGTGCCCTGTCATGGTGAAACTCCGGATCGGAACGGACTATTCTCCCTGTGCCCAAGACAACTTCTGGGAAATCGTAAGTCGGGCGATCGACGTGGGCATAAACGCAATGGTGATTCACGGTCGGACGGTGTCGGAACGATACCGGGGCAAGGCAAACTGGGATATCCTCGCAGCGGTCAAACGCCGATTTCCGGCAGCAACGATCATTGGCAGCGGCGACGTCTTCGACGCCCGCGCCAGTATAGACCTGCTCAAACGCACTGGACTCGACGGATTCGTCGTCGCACGGGGTGCTATCAGCAACCCTTGGATCTTCCGAGACTTACGGTGTATTTGGGAAGGCCGGGAGATCCCGCCGGGACCCGACTTGGCGGAACTGCGGTCGATCATGCTCGAGCATCTTGACCGAGTGGCGACCGGCCACGCGGAGCATCAGGCGATAGGGTACTTTCGGAAGTTCATCGTAGGATACGCCAAGCGGCATCCGAAACGCAAGCACGTCCTTCAGACCCTGTTGAAGGCGAAGACGCGTAAAGAGGTGGAAGAGGGGATCGATGCCTGGTACGCCGGCGAAGACTGGCCGAGCGTGGCAGGATCGCGTTAGTCCGGGTTGTTTGCATCATGGACCAACTCGTACATTCCTGATCCGGCCCGGCGAAGTCTGCCTTGTTCGACGAGTTTCTCCCAGACCTCGCGAGGGTATTGGTTCGGCGGCTGGATGGCGATGATGCCGGAGTCGCGTCCGCCGCTGAGGCGACGGCCCCCCAGGGCGGAATCGTCATCGAGACGCGTCAGCTTCAGACGTTTCTTGAATGCTTTCATCGCCTGCTTGAGGTGTTGTTGCGTGAGTTGTTCCGGCGTTTCGTCGCTCATGATATTCCTCCAGCTAAGGTTCGTCCGGTCATTGTAGACGCAGGCCGGCCCGCGGGCAAACGCTAAATCAGATAGAGGAATCCGTTGTGGCCGCTCGGGGCGTTTGTTTGCTTGTGCTGCGGTGGATCGTGTATAATGAGGTGCGTTCTTGCGTCTTGGTGCGGGGACCCGCACGCAACGGTAACGACATTGAAAAGGGTATCCTGTGAGACGGCTGACAGTCATTGCGGTGGGTGTTGTGGCGTATACGCTTGTTGGTTCGGCCACGGTTTTCGGACAGAGGCCGGGCAAGACTCTGTATGAGGCGGCTGCGACGGGGGATGTCGCACAAGTCAAAGAGTACGTCGACAAGAAAGCCGATCTCAATGCGCCCGACGCGCAAGGGAACACCGCGCTGAAGCTTGCGGTAGAGGCCTACAACGTCGATGTCGTGAAGCTTCTGCTCGACGGCGGAGCCAACCCGAACACAAAGGATCGCAACGGCTCCACGCCGTTGATGGCCGCGTGCATGTCCGGTCAGAAGGACGTGGTGGAGACGCTGCTGGCGGGGAAGGCGGACCACGCCGCAAAGAATCCCTCCGGCTGGACGGCTCTGCACTGCGCCGTGATGATGGGCCAGTATGAGATTACCGAGGTCCTCGTCAAGGCCGGCGTGGACGTCAACGCCAAGGACAACGCCGGACAGACGCCGCTGTCGGTGGCCCAATCGAGAAACCAGGCGGATATTGCAGATCTCCTGAAGGAGCACGGAGCCACCGCGCCTGTGGCCCAGGATCCGTACGGCATGTATGGAGGAAACAGCGGCCCATCGCAGGCAGGGGGTGTGACGGGCGCCGCGTCGCAACGTCCCACCGATTTCGTGATCGATCCCAACGTCATCCGCAAACAGCTCGAAGAAGCCACATCGCTTCAGGCGCCGCTGAAAGTCATCGACGCCAACAGCGAAAGCGAGCAGCGGACGTGGATTGCTCGTCGCGCCGATAATCGGACGGCCATGCTCAGGGCTGTGCAGAAGCAGTTCGAGGAGGAGATGGCGTTTGTCAGGCGAGTCGCGACGGAGGAGAAGGCTGAGAAGACCACCAAAGCTGTGAACGATCTGGTCGCCGCAAGGAAGAACCGCTACAAACTGATTTCTGATGAGTTGCGAGATCAGCGTCGCCAGACTCTCCAGGAGAACCGCGAGTCCGGGACGAGCACGACGGGTCGCGGCGGCGCCACGGGCAGATCAGGACGCGGCCGTGGTTCCACGAGCGGAGGCTCGGGCATGGACGCTTACGGGAGTAGCACTCAGACCAGGGCGCCGCGGCGGACGGTAGCCGAACCGAACGAGCCGCCGGTCGATCCGGACACGCAGTCGCAGATTCAAGCCTGGCTCGGCGCCCAAGTCGAGGACAAAGCCGACCTGCTCAAGACCGTCCACGAGCTGGACGTCGTCGAATATGCGATCCTGCACCAGTCGGCCGAAGAGGAAAAGGCCGCAAAGATGCAGGTCGCGATCATGGCGCTGTTGATGTTGCGTGAAGAGCGGATCGCCAAGATCGAGCAGAAGTGGAAGGACGACGACGAGCGGACGCAGAGGATGCAGGAACGCGGGGGAACCAACGGCACGCAGGACATGCAGCAGGGGACCCAGCAGGGTATGCGTCGCGGCGGCCGTCGCTGACAGCGGCGGTCCGATTCGCCGGGCTCGTCAGGCAGTCGGGGGGAGCACCCGAAACGCAGGAACCGTACGAGTTTGCGGGTGGTTCTCTGTTTGTGGGTACGTTTCTGTGCGCGATCGGGCGGGCGTCTTTCGCTTTGGAGACTCTGATGGCTGGACGATTGAAGGGGAAGGTCGCGATTGTCACCGGCGGCAGTCGTGGAATCGGGCGGGCGATCGCCGTCGCTCTGGCAGGGGAGGGGGCCGCACTTGTGCTTGCCGCCAAATCGCAGGAGACGCTCAATGAGGCGGCGGAGTTGGTCCGCCGTGCCGGAGGGCAAGCCGAGACGGTCATCACGGAACTGGCGGAGGAAAGCTCGATTTGCGATCTCCTGCGAGTGACCCGCGAGCGTTTCGGTCGGCTCGATATCCTTATTAATAACGCTGGGATCACCCATTCGGCCAAGTTCAGCGAGACGCGGACGGAGGACCTCGACCGCTGCTGGGCGATCAACGCGCGGGCGCCGTTCATTCTGTGCCGGGAGGCTCTGCCGCTGTTGCGAGAGGCCGAGAGAGCATTCATCGTCAACATCGCTTCGGTGGTGGGCGTCAAGGGCTACCCGCTGCAGAGCGCGTACACCGCGTCCAAGCATGCCCTCCGCGGCATGACGATGTCGCTGGCCGAGGAGCTGCGGGGCACGAACATCCGCGTGCACGTCGTGTGCCCCGGCGCTGTCGATACAGGAATGGTTGGTAACGTGCGTCCCGATATTAAGACGGCGGATCTTATCGGGCCCTCTGAGGTTGCCGAGCTGGTTCTCTACCTGGTCACGCGAACGGGAAACGCCGTGGTGGACGAGCTGCACATCCGCCGTGCCGCCGCGGCCCCGTGGTTCGGATAGGGATTGCTCATATCAGCAAGGTGGTAGTTATCGGTCTCGCCGGGCTCCGCGTGGTGTGCATGTAGGCGGATCATTTTCGATTGTTGGGAGTTGGGAATAGCGATGCGGGCAGTCATACAACGCGTGAGCGAAGCGAAGGTTGAGGTCGAAGGCAAAATCATCGGACAGGTCGGCAGCGGCCTGCTGGTCTATCTGGGCGTCGCCAAGGCAGACACGGAGGCCGACGCGCAGTTTATGGCCGAGAAGCTGGCGAACCTGCGAATCTTTTCCGACGACGCGGGCAAGATGAACCGCAGCGTGATCGACATCGGCGGGGGGGTGCTGCTCATCAGCAATTTCACCCTGCAGGGCGACTGTCGCAAAGGTCGCCGGCCGGGTTTCGACGCTGCGGGCGAACCGACCATGGCGGAACCCCTGTATGAGCGGGTCGGTGAGTTGATTGTGCAGCAGGGCGTCCCGGTCCAGAAAGGCTCCTTCGGCGCGCACATGCACGTGACCAGCTTGAACGACGGCCCCGTGACGTTCCTGCTCGACAGCAC
>CALMMH010000120.1 GCA_937868145.1 uncultured Phycisphaerales bacterium | reverse complement strand
GCAACCGACCGATAATCTCAGGGCCCAATGCATGTTCCGCCTGACAGGCGGCCCGCTGGGCCATTTCTTTCTCCACCCCCAGTACGTCCACGAAAAACGACTTGAGGATGTCGTGCTTTCGCGCGACCTCCCGGGCAACGGCCCGCCCCTGGGGCGTCAGCGTGACGCAGCCATACCGTTCATAATTCGCAAGTCCTTTGTTGCTAAGCAGTTGCAGAGCACCCGTGACCGAGGATCTGGCCACGCCAAGCACAGAGGCGATGTCCTTACTTCGCGTCTGCCCCGCGTCGTCGCTCAAGTTGAAGATGGCCTCAAGGTAGTCTTCCAGAGAGGCGCTGAGTTTTTCGGTTCTTCCCGTAACCATCATGAATCCCACTGCAACCTTGTTATTTCGCAAGTATAGTTAGGCACACCTAACTCTGTCAAGTCCTTTCTTGCGTTTTTTCGATGGGTCGGCTGTGCGAACCGTTTCGCCGGAACCGGCCTGTCCCCCTTCTCTTCCCTCCCGAAGACGGAGAAAATGAAAAAAACACTTGTTGGCGACCGCCGAACACACTACAATAGCCAAACGCTTCGGGGCGTGGCGCAGTTTGGCTAGCGCGCTTGCATGGGGTGCAAGAGGTCGGTGGTTCAAGTCCACTCGCCCCGATTTTTTCCTTCATTGTTTTCCCCCGTCTGACCTTGCGACTTCCTGTATTCAGTACTTATTTTTTGCAGGCGGATTCCGTGCAGCCGCCGGAAAAACCCGCCTCCACTTTCACGACCACAAGTACCGTACGATGCGACGATTACAATCATTCAGGGCGGAACATTCGAGCAGGGTCGATTCCTCGCATTCCTCAAAAACAATGATATCTGGATAGAAATAAAGTTAATTTTCCCCTTGACGACACCGAGAGAGTGACGCTATTAGTGCTGCTATATTGGAGGACGCTGCCGCACAAAGCGTCAGTGTCGCGGATCGAAAACGGAGTGTTGGGAATCCTCCTCTGGCGACAAGCCAGGGAGGCAGCCCAGGGAGGACGGATGCGGCGATGTTGCATGTCACATAGTCAAGTCATCGTGGTTGTATTGCCGTAAGACCAGCACCTATCGCGTCTTCATCGGACGAATTGTCGGGCGGTTTCCCGAGAGTGTCGGGAGTATGGTGTGCCGCCAGATAACGTGATGGTGTATCCACTTTTACGGGGATACCCTTCTGGCCACACGGCACAATCGCGGGATTCCTAGAGGATCGTACGCGGCCCTTCCTGTTGGAGGGCATATCGCAGGCGTGGAGAATTCGAATCGTGCGACGGAATTGTCGCACAGACAGGGGAGGCTTCCACCCGTGGTCGTAGAACCACCCACGCGTGTTATGGAATAGCCCCCTTAAACGCCGAGAGAACGGTAGAAGGCGCATGTATTTCGATGCATAAGAGTTTTCGGAAGAGAAGACCGATCACAGGTTCCGTATCGGTTCCGCGGCAGCAGTACCAGTGGCGAATCGTAATTGGCCCGTGTGCCAGATAAATAGAGAAGAACTATCGCGAAAGGAGTCAAATGATGAGAGCTAAAATGTTGGCGATTCTGACGGCGTTGGTTTTGATCTCGGGTGTGGCTCTGGCGGATTTGAGGGATGAAGCAACCGCTCACGTGTACGTCGAGGTGGTTGCAAACGTGGCCGTCGGCGTCGAAACCGCGGTCGTCGACCTGGGTTCGATTCAGACCGGCCAGTTCTCCGGGGAAGTCGTCTTCCGCGTGGACGCAAACCAGGAAACGCTCGACCTGCAAGCCGCCGTGACCGACCTCTGGAAGGGTGATTCTCTGGACGCCGAAGCCACAATCCCGATCTACGCCGGAGCCGGCGTCCTCGTGGAGCCCGAGAACGGCAATGAAATCCAGGCCGGCGACAATGTCCTGGCTTTCGGCGGCACCGAGGAGATCAACGGATTCCCGGCCATGAACACGGAGATCGGGACGTTCGAGAGCGGCCAGGCCGGCCATTTCAGCCAGAACGTGTACGTGACGTTCACCTGGGATCAAGTGGATCCGGAATTGCCGATGGGCGAATACAGCGGCTTCTGCCTGCTTCGCGCCATGATTCTGCCCACCGCAACCCCCGGTTCCTGATTGAGACTGCGGCATCGATAGGACTTTCGACAACTGATAACCACTAGTACAGGGAGTTCTTCGAGGCCCGGGCCAATTACGATTTTTCGATGATTGAAGAAACAAGATGCAGGGGAATGATCATGCGAGTGTTGACCAGGAGCACGGGGATCATTGTTGCGACCACGATGATAAGCATCTGCCTGTCGCCCGAGACATTGAAGGCAAGCATCGCAATCAAGCCGGCGTTCGTCGAGGTGAATATGGATGCGGGCCGTCCGTCCGGCGCCTTTCTGATCTCGAACATGGGGGACAAGGAAGAGCGTTTCCGAGTCAATGCAGTCCACTTCGTCTATTCGGAGAAAGGCTCGCTGGACGTCTCTCCGACGGGCCAGTACTCCCTGGCGCCCTACATCCGGTTCAATCCTCGCGAATTGACGCTTGCCCCCAAGACGCAGCGGGCCGTGCGTTTCGCCATCGTCCCCAAGGGCAAGCTCACAGAAGGCGAGTATTGGGCCGCCATGGAGTTGGAGTCTCTGGCCGTGAACGAGGCCGTCTCCAAGAATGAGGAAACCGGCCGATCGGTGAAACTCAAGACCATCACAACGATCATGGTGCCGATCTTCGGCACCGTGGGCAAGCCCACGTATGAAGGCCAGATCAAGGATCTGCAGATCCAGGTCGAGAAAGGCGAGATCGTCCTCAAGGCCCTGGTCGCCACAACAGGGACGGGACGTCTGGGCATTCGAGGCACCTACGAAATCTTGGACAACGCGGGCACGGCGGTCGACAGCGGTCCGTTCGGCGCGGCGTACGTCCTCCGCGGCGCGCAACGATGGGTGACCCACAAGATCGATGCAGGCGTCGCCAGCAACCAATACACTGTGAAATTGAGCTTCGAGGCCGCTCATCTGACTCGACCGCTCATGAAAGAGTCCCTGCTGACCTGGCCCGAAATCCCCCCCGCCGCAGCCCAGGCTGCGGCGGCCAAAGACGTCCCCCCGGAGCTGAGAGAACAGCAGAGCCAACCCGAAAATCCAATGGATGGGAATGACCGAACGGAGACGCAGGGAAGTGCTGCCGGTGGTTGACAAGGAATATGAAGAGACTCGGAGGCCTCGCAGGCGTGTGTACCGGTCTGTGCGTATTTGCCGCGCTGGCCTTGCGCCTCTTGTCCGACGCCACAGCGCCGTTGGCCTTCGCCCAGCGGCCCCCTACAACTGCGAACCGTGAAACGGCGGAGCTTTCCTCCGAGGCGACAATTTCCGAGGGGCGGCCATACAGTCTTCCACCCGTCGCTCGGGACCATGTTCCTCCGGAGACAACGGTTTCGTCCGCGATCGATGAGAGCGAGGGTCCCATTCAAGGCCCCAACTCTCCCGCCGAACTTCAACCCGTCCCCGTGGATGCGTCTGCTGATGAAGATGGCGTCTCCGCCGCGGCGAAGGCGACGGAGCCAATTCCCCCCATGTCGGACCCCATTTCCAGCGAAGACCCCAATGCGTCGCTCATCGGCCCCCCTCCCGATTCCAACTCGGCTCCCGCCGCGGAGACAACCACGGAGTTGGTCGGGTTCGTCGTACGGGGCCGCCGGCTCGTCGAACGACTGCAGATCGACGATCTGGACTCGCACGTGATGCCCGACAGCAGACGATTGCTGCCTTTGTTGCGAGTGCTTCGCGCCTTCCGGCTCACGATCGAGGAACGCGGTTCCGTCCTTTACTTCTCTCCCGAAGGCGTCGGCACGGTGGAACTCAACCTGACCAAGGCGCAGATTCAGATCAAGGGGCAGATGCATCCTCTTGAATTTGTCCAGGCGGTCTCCGAGATCACCATGAAGGCCGACATCTTCATCTCCCCCGAAGATTTGTCCAGGATTCTCGACGTGGAGCTGGTGTGGAACGTCGAGCTCTACGAATACAGGATTCAGTTGGACCGCAAGCTCAGCATCTGGAAGGTTGGCAGCGGCAGGTCCCTGCTGGCCGGCCAGACCGACTATGTGGAGATCGGCGTGCCGGAAGCCCTGCCGGCGGCGGACCGCAGTCAGGCGGCGCTTCAGATGATGCAATTCGAGTGGCGACCCAGTTACAGTTGGCGTCGCGACGACTCGGAAGGAGCAGCCTCCCAGCCGGATGCCCATCTGGTCAGTGTCGGCGGTCCCCGAGAGACCGTCTGGGGGAATCTCGCCAATGGGCAGTACAAAGTCCAGATCTCGCATCCCAACCGGACGTGGTCCAATACGATGGGATGGCAATGGCCCAACGACGACCCGTATCTCGCGGAGGCCGATTGGTTCGAATGGGTGCATCGGCTGCCTTCAGCGGAAGTGACGGTGGGCGATTCCTCGTTCGGCCTGGGCGAACTGGTGTACCCCGTCTTCAAGGCCACGGGACTGCGGATCAACGGGCTGGTTGGATGGAGCGAAGAGGAACTCAAGACCGACCGGTCCAGTTTGGGCCTGCGGCGATACTTTGGTCAGCCCTACGTGTTCGAGGGTCCGGCCCCCATCGACGCGACGGTGGAGCTGCTCCTCAACGGGAGGCTGATCGAAACACAGAATGTGCTTCCGGACGCGGAGGCCCCCCCGGGCATGGGAATCTACCGCTTCGAAGACATCGAGCTGCCCTCGGGGATTCTCAACGAGATCACCATCATCATCCGCGAAACCTCCGGCAACGAGATCCGTGTGGAGAAATCCGTCGTGGGCACCCCGCAGTTGGTGCCCAAGGGCCGTGCGGCCTATCTGGGCATCGCAGGCACCAAACGGGAAACGGCCGGGGCCGAAAAGGAATCCTTCGACGCGGGAGACTTCTATGGATACATCACCGGAGGCAGAGTGCTCTACGGCCTCACCGACCGGCTCACCGTCGGAACGATCCTGGCCTGCGAACAGGACCATTTCCACCGGTTCCTGGATAATAGCGACTCACTGGGAAGACGGGCTTTTCCTGAATCGAGCGGACAGGCCGGCGCGACCATGTCGTACTTGCCGCTGGACAACCTGATCTTCTCCAGCGACCTGGCCCACAGCGGCGGGAATGGCGAGGACGGCTACAACGACCTGGCGGCTCGCACGCGACTTGAGTACCTGCCCACGCGGAAGCTCAGTCTCGACATGGACCTGCTGGACCTGGAGCCGGAATATTTCGACGGCTCGGAACCGGACGCGGCCGACCGCAGGGGCGGCGAGACGGGGTTCTCGTGGACCCTGAGCAAAAAATGGACTCTCGATGGCGGCGTCGGACAGATCCGCAACAATTTGGACGGCCGGCTCACGGAGACGACCGAGGTGGACTACCAGAACCTGGGGTTGCAGACCACGATCCTGCCCAAGACATCCCTTAGCACGACGCTTCACCATCTGGACGTCAACACGGAAGACGACCCCCGCATTCTGACGGAACTCGGCTTGCGGGCCAGTTTGAGTCGCGACTTGAGCCTGTTCGGACAGGTCTTCCTGGGCGACGAGCTGTCCGTCAGCGACAACGACCGTTTCCTGTCGCTGCTGAAGCTCCGCCACGCCCCTCGACTTCTGCGTCCATCCCAGTACTGGGCCCTCCGCAAGACCTTGGACCCGAGCAATACGCTGAGCCTCATCTATAACGACACCAATACGGAAGAAATGCTTTCGCTGGCCCATGACCTGAAGACCGACGTAGCGGGCCATTCGCTGCGGTTTCGCACGGAGTTCATCAAGGAATTGTTGGACGAGCCCGGCGGCAAGGAATACGGATTCCGCGCCCGGGGCGAATATCTGCTCGACCGCGTCGGCTACAATTACGTCGGCCTGAACGGTGAATACCGCCAGGGAGAATACTCCTTCCTCCTGTATCTGAACATCAAACGGCTCTACTCCCGGTACGACAAACGCCTG
>CALMMH010000119.1 GCA_937868145.1 uncultured Phycisphaerales bacterium | reverse complement strand
GGACCCTGGCTGGTCACGCAGTTGTCGTCGACCACGACGCGATCCTCGCGGGCGTTGGCGGGGGGGAGCTCGCCTCGCATCGAAGGGAAGCACGTTGCTTTGATCCCATCCAAGAGTCCGTGGGGTTGCAGAGCGACAACCGGCGAGGCGCAGATCGCCCCGTACCACCTGCCGGTGGCTTTTTGCCTTTTGAGCATTCCGACGAGGTCTGTCGAATCCCGCAGATGCTCTGCCCCCGGCATGCCGCCCGGCAGGGCGATGCAGTCGTAGGTCTGGCTCACGCAATTCGCGATCAGAACATCGGCTACCAGCTTGACACCCCGGCTGGCGGTCACCTGGAGTTTGTCGACCGAGGCGACGGTGACATCCAGTCCGGCCCGGCGAAGCGTATCGACGATGCAGACCGCCTCGATTTCCTCTATTCCATCGGCGATGGGGACCAGAACCTTCTTGACCATATTGACCTCGCTGATGCGAAGCGCGAAACTCAAATGACCGAGACGGTTTTCCCGGTCGGCGACAGCGTTTCGGTCATTGGACTTCGTGCTTTGGATTTGTTTCGGATTTAGGATTTCGAGCTTCGAATTTTTCTGATGATCTCATCCGCCATTTCGCTGGTCCCCACGGCGGTCGGATCGTCGCGATTGTCTTTCATGTCGTAGGTGACCTTGCGGCCCTCGGCGATCGTCTCGGCGACGGCCTTTTCCAGCCGGTCCGCCTCGCTCGTCTTGCCCAGGTGACGCAGCATGAGTACGCCGCTGAGGATCAGCGCCGTCGGGTTGACTTTGTTCTGGCCCTTGTACTTGGGCGCGCTGCCGTGGGTGGCCTCGAAGGTGGCGCCCTTGTCGCCGATGTTGGCGCCCGGGGCGACGCCCAGTCCGCCGATCAAACCGGCGCACAGGTCGCTGACGATGTCGCCGTAGAGGTTCGGCAGCACGAGCACGTCGTACAACTCGGGCTTTTGCACGAGTTGCATGCACATGTTGTCGACGATGCGGTCCTCGAACTCGATGTCGGGATACTTCTTGGCGACTTCGCGGCTGACCTCCAGCCACAGGCCGTCGGAGAACTTCATGATGTTGGCCTTGTGCACGCTGGTGACTTTCTTGCGGCCGTTCTTGCGGGCGTAATCGAAAGCGTATCGCACGATCCGTTCGGTCGCGGTCACGGAGATCGGCTTGATGCTGACGCCGGCGTCGGGGCCGATCTTTTTCTTGCTGTGCTTGTTCAGCCAATCGATCAGTTCGAGCGTGTCGTCCTGACCCTTTTGGTACTCGATCCCGGCGTAGAGGTCCTCGGTGTTCTCGCGGACGATTACCAGATCGATGTCTTCATATCGGCTGCGGACGCCCTTGTAGCTCTTGCACGGCCGCAGGCAGACGTAGAGGTCCAGATTCTGACGCAGGTACACGTTGATGCTGCGAAAGCCCGTCCCCACGGGCGTCGTGATCGGGGCTTTGAGCGCGACGCCGTTCTTCTTGACGGATTCGATCGTCGCGTCGGGCAGGGGAGTGCCCAGCCTCGCCATCACGTCCACGCCTGCCTCGGCGATTTCCCAGTTGATATTCGCCCCGGTTGCGTCGATGCACCTGCGGGCCGCTTCGGCGATTTCCGGCCCGATGCCGTCTCCGGTAATCAGCGTTACATTCGTCATCTCCAGACTCCTGATGCCATCGGCTATCTACTATTTACTATTGACGATTACCTATTCGATGTCTCGCAGTGGGCGGATTGTAAGGCGTCGGCAGGAAATAGTAAATAGCAAATGCCGCGACTCGTCAGACCGGGTGCACGACAGAATTGTGGCACCACGCTTCGTATGTCATTGCGCGCCGGCCGAAGGCCGGCGCGGCAATCTCGAGTACGGGCTCATCCGAGATTGCTTCGTCGGCTTGGAGCCTCCTCGCAAGGACATCCTTCGGCTTCCTCCTCGCCACTTTCTTGTCGTACCTCCGTCAGACCGTGCGGGCGGCGATCCAGGCGCCTGCGACCCAGACGCCGATCATGGCGCCGACATTGGCCAGGGCCACGACCAGCAGAATGCGGGTCACCGGGTTGAGCCAAAAGCCCTTCATCGTGTTGATGGCGGTGGGCAGGTCCTCCAGGTCGCTGACTCTGGGCTTCTTGATGAACGCCTGGACGATGCCTGCGACCCAGCCGGCCGCCAGGAGCGGGTGGATGGTCGTGATCGGGGCTGCGACAAATGCCGACAAGATCGTCAGCGGGTGAGCCAAAGCCAACGCGGCTCCCGCGCCGGCGAGGGTGCCGGTGACGAGAATCCAGATGTAGATGTTTTGAAAGCCGTGCGTCGTGCCTTCTCCGAAGCCGCGAATGAGCAAGGCCACAATCAACAGCGGGATGCCCCAGGCGAAGATCTTGGGCCAGATCGATTTGGGCGGCAGTTGCATCAGCTCATCGAGCGAATGCTCCTGCTGGATCTGGCTCTTGATGCCGTCCACGTGTCCGGCTCCGACTACCGCGACGATCGTCTTGCCGGGGGCGGTGCGGATCTTCTCCGCCAGATAGGTGTCTCGCTCGTCGATCAGACGTCTTTTGATCTCGGGATACTGCCCTGCGAACTCGGCCATGACGGCCTCGAGCTGATCCTGCTTCTTGAGTTGCTCGATCATGCTCGCGTCGATCTCCTCGTGGACGAAAATGCCGCCCGTCAGTTGCATGGCGAGCTTGAACTTGCTCCAGAAGCCGAGATAGCCCCAAACGCGTTTGAGCGTGATTTCGATGTCGCGGTCGGCCAGGACGAGCTGCGCCCCGGTTGCCTCCGCCTGTCGAATGCCTTCGATCATCTCGGCCCCGGGCTGGACGCCCAGTTTCTCGCCGAGCCGGCGATAGAACGAGCTGAGGATGAGCTGGGCCAGCAGGAACACCGCCTTCTTCTGGCGGACGACCTTGACGATGTCCATCTTCTGCCAGTTGTCGGCCTGGGTCATCGCCTGATGGCGGGCTTTGCACAGCTCGATGCAGATCGCGTCCGGGTGGACCTGCTCGACCGTCGTGCGAACGTCCTCGACGCTGTCTTGGGAGATGTGAGCCGTGCCGACCAGGTACACGTCTTTATCATGCACCCGGACGTGGGTAACACGCTCGGGCAGTTGAACTGTAGGTTGTGTGGTTTCTTCCATCATTTTCCAGGACCGGATCTTTGAGTATTAACCTGTCTTATCGGCGATTCATTATACCGAATCGAGCGAATCCCGCCACACCCGTCGCATCCCGACTTCCTGCGGTGTCGCCCAGATGCGGAATCACGATATGGGACGTTCATCGGAGCGGGGTAGCACGCTCGATCCATGATACGTTGATGACGCCGTGAGGGGTACATGAAAACCGGACTTCTGAATTAACAGGAGGTGATTCCGCCGCCGGTAATCGTCTGTCGGAGGCTCTCCAGTGATTGCGGTCGCCATGTCAGGTTGGAGCGACGCAGAGTGATTCGCTGTCATGGAGAGATGACCGATTGAGGCAGTAGGGAAGGCTTGGCCGAAAAAAAAACGGGATGTCGACGACCTCGAAGAGCGTTTGCAGGGCGCGATACAGGTGGACGGGCCAAGTTCGCCAGGTTGACCGCTTCTTTTCGGACGTGGGTCGATTTGGTGTGACGCAGATTGTGGTTTCACCCTATTGACAATTGGGGCTGCTTCGTGTATACTTAGGCAACATGGCGTATATGGGGTGGTATGTTCGTCTGGCATCGCGTTGTTTTGCCAGCTTCGAGTAGAGCCAAGTCTGAAATGATCCTGCGACGAGTGTTCTGTTCGGCCGGAGAAACGGCTTTGGATCGCATGACGGCGACGCAGGGTGCAGGTGAAAAACAGTGGGGCGACGAGGAGAAAGGTGTTTCGATGAAATACTGTAAGATGGTGGCGGTGTCGTTTCTTGTGCTGGGATTGTGGGCATGCAACGCCGAGGCAACCTCCGGGTATTCGTGGGCCGGCGGTTCGATCTCCGGGTACGATGGCCCGGATCTCGGCGATGATATCGGGTTGGGATTCAGCACCTATGCCTATCTGCAGGGCAATGAGGACAGCTACTCGGACCCGTATGAGTCATGGGCCGAGGTCTACGATGAGGAGAGCGAGAGCTACGGTTACGGCTACGCCAGCACGGAAGGAGAAGGGGACGTCGAGGCTTATGCCAACTCGATGGACGGATCATACACCAAGGCGATCGGGCGGGCCTCCTCGCAGTGGGGCTTCCGGATCGATACTGAGGAAGACCTGGGTGCCTGGCTGACCCTAGACATCGATTGGGGATACGGCTTGGAGGTCTCCACCGACGATCTCGGTCATTGGGCCAACAGTGAAATAGCCTTGTCGGCGCGCCTGATCAACATCACCACGGGTGAGGAGTCGACCTGCGCGGTGGACGATGCGCTCTACGCAATGGATGGCGAATACTCGTATTTCGATATGGGTTCCACCTCGAGTCTCTCCCTGTTCTTCAACGAGGGCGACGAAGGCATGTTTTACCTGGAGGCCTATGCCATGGCCGAAGCCTCCGGGCCGGCCAGCATCCCGGCGCCGGGCGCCATCGTGCTGGGCAGCCTGGGGATGAGTCTTGTCGGCTGGCTGCGCCGACGCGGAACCGTGTGAAACTAGTCTTTTCGCAAAGTGGTTCTCAAAGGGGCCTCGACTCCACGTCGCGGCCCCTTTTCATTTAGGGGCGACTCACAGCGGGAATCACAGCTTCGTAGCCTTCGCCGGGCTGGGAGATCAGGCGGAACGCGAGGACCGGCTTGCCTGCGGCGCCGAAGTCGCCTCGCAGAACGATCCATGTGTCGGCGGACTTGTCGTCTTGTCGCTGCGGCATGAGGAAGCGGCATTCGAGCCGCTGGCGTCCCATGGGTTCGAGCGAGACGTCCCAGGCGTTCGGCGTCAATCGCCAGCCGGCGGGCGCGTGCTCCACGACGATCTTGCCTCGGATTGTCGCGTCCGCGAAGTTGTACGCGTACAGAGGCAGGTCGATCTCCGTATCGGGCTGCACCTTGTGCTCGATGTCGGAGGCCCACGGAATCTGCTTCACGTCGACGCTCGCCGACGGCGGCATGTGCAACTGGAGGACGATCGGACCGGGTTTTCCAGGCCGCCATGCGGACAATTGCGGCGAAACCAGAGACAGCCGTTCTGCGTCGCCGGAACGGAGCAATACGAAGACGGGCGAGGATCGCAATTGTCCCGGCACGTCGGAGTTCAGCGAGCGGCCTAGGTAGTCGTACACGCCTTCGACTCTTATATCCGACGGCAGCTTCCAATCGGCGACCGTCTTTCCTCGCCGGTCCCAGTCGCCGGGCTTCTCGGCCCAGGCCACGAGGACGTCACAGGGGTTCCCGTCGGGTTTGGCCCGGAAAGCGTAGACATGTGCGTCGGGCTTGCCGTCGAGAACCCATCGTCCGAGGGATTTGGCTCCGGCCAGGAATCGTCCGACAGCCGCCATCGCGACATAGTCCGGACGCGGCGTCTCGTCCAGGCGGAGCAGGCCGAACTGGATCTTGCCGCCTTCGCAGTAGTGGCCGAGGATGAAGTGGAAGTGGCGTTCCGCGCCGGCGTACAGGCTGGTCGCATAGGATTGCGCCATGAACTCGGCCTTGCGGATGTCCCCTTCAGGGGACAGGTCGCACCACGGCTCCGGCGTCGCGTACGCGATGCCCCGGTCGCTCTCGGTGACCCAGATCGGTCGGCCGGACGCCGCCTCGTACACGGGGCCGCGCAGCCGGTCATACGATTCGGGCCAATCGTAGGTGTGAATGTTGTACGTGTCGAAGTACGGCCAAGTCTCGTTTTGCAGGACGAGGCTGGTGTGCAGACGCGTCGGGACCGCGGTCGAGACGTTCCAGCAGACCAGGATGTTCGGGTCGCCCGCCTTGAAGCCGAGATACGCGGCCTTCTGATACGTGCACATTTCGTCTGTCGTGTGCCCGCCGAAGGTGGCGACGTTGCCCTCGTTCCACGGCTCC
>CALMMH010000118.1 GCA_937868145.1 uncultured Phycisphaerales bacterium | reverse complement strand
ATGTTTCTGGCGCAAAGCGACAAATCCCAGGGGTTTGGGGACAGGGTCCCCAAGGCCCACGGAAGTATGCGAAAGCCGGATGAACCACAAAATGGGCTGCGGTCCTCCATGACCACAGCCCGTGAAAACCGTTCCACAAGATCCGTCCGGCCAGTGACAAACCCCCTCTGCTACAGAAGAGTTCTTTTACCAACGCGAAGAAGGGATTTCGAGGAAGAATTGCATTCGGATGCGGCCGCCGTCTCGAATGGATTGTAACTCACTTAAAATAAGAGAGTTACGGACGATCTGAAAAAGTTCTCACTCTTGTGGGGCTTATGGATGTGCCATCTGTCGGCCTGTTAGAAGTTGCGCCGCGTGGAAATAAAAAAAGGCCGTGGAGGTGTGTCCGCGGCCGAATCGCAAGAATCCTGTAGAGACCCTTGCCGTTCTCACAAATCCATTATCATCGCGACAGGTTGCATGGAGGAGGGGTGCAACTCTGTTCTCCATCCTAGAATTCCCATGTTAACGCCCCCGGCGGCACGTGTCAAGGGAATTGCCTGGTTTTTGTCTGAGGTTCGCCGATGCGTGCGTCGCAGTCGCTGCGACTCTCCTCCGGATGTCCGTAAGTTTCGGAAAGAAAAGCTTTTATGCGTCTTGCACAAAGGTTCCTCTTTCCGAATGGCTGGCGTTCGAGTACAATCCGGCGTGCGGAGTCAGGAGTGGATACTCTCTATCTATACTCAGAACAGGAATCTATGGGATTGCCGGTAGTTGCGATAATTGGTCGGCCCAACGTGGGCAAGAGCAGCCTGCTCAATGCCTTGGCCGGAGAGATGATCAGCATCGTGGACCCGACGGCGGGCGTGACGCGAGACCGCGTCAGCACGTTCATCGGGCGGAATGAGAAGTTCTTCGAGCTGATCGACACCGGCGGCTACGGCATCGTCGATTCCGACCAGCTCAGCGACCATATCGAAAGCCAGATCCTCCAGGCGATCGCCACGGCCGATCTGGTGCTGTTCGTCGTGGATATCCGCGAGGGCATTACGCCCCTGGACACGAAGATCGCCGAGCTGCTCCGCAAGCACAAGCTGGACGTCCTGGGCGTGGCGAACAAGGCCGACAGCGGCCGGATGTTCTCCTCGGCGGGGGAGTTCGTCCGACTGGGCTTCGGCGAGTTCCTCTGCGTCTCGGCGCAGAACAACGTCAACAAGACCGTGTTGCTCGACGCGATGTTCGAGCGGCTCGAGCCTCTGCTGGAAGCCGGCGTGCCACCCGAGCCGATCATGAAGATCGCCATCGTGGGCAAGCGCAACGCCGGCAAGAGCAGCATCGTCAACGCCATCGCCGGCAGCGAGCGCGTGATCGTCAGCGAGATCCCCGGCACCACCCGCGACGCGATCGACGTGCGGATCGAGAAGGACGGCAAGACGATCGTCGTGATCGACACCGCCGGCGTCCGCAAGAAGGGCAAGATGGCCAACGACATCGAGTTCTACAGCAGCGTCCGCGCGACCCGCTCGATCAAGCGGGCGGACGTCGTGTGGTTCCTGATCGACGCCACCGAGCCGGTTTCGCAGCCGGACAAGGTGCTGGGCCGACTGATCGCCGAGGAGTACAAGACCTGCATCATCGTGGTCAACAAGTGGGACCTGGCCAAGGACGTGGCCGCCACGGGCGACTATGCGGAATACCTGACGAAGGTGCTGCCGGGCTTGAAGTATGCTCCGATTTCGTTCACGACCGCCACGGTCGGCAAGAACGTCCAGAGCACGCTGGACCTGTCCGCGGAGCTGTTCAAGCAGGCGACCAGCCAGATCGGCACCGGACGCGTGAACCGCGCCTTCGAGATCATCCGGTCCGAGCGGTCCGGGTCCAAGCGGATGAGCGGCAAGTCGCCCAGGATCTACTATGTGACGCAGGTCGCAGTCAACCCGGTCTCCTTTGTGATGTTCGTGAACGATCCCGGGCTGTTCGACGAGAAGTACCGGCGGTTCATCGCCAGCCGGCTGCGGGAGCTGTTGTCGATCCCCGAAGTCCCGATCCGCCTCCTGGCCCGCCCCAAGGACACTCGTCCGGAACGCTCGAAAGACTGAGAATCCTGACACGGATTGACGCGCCTATACAGGGATTTTTCATGCACGGGTGACATGGAGTGCGTGATGCATGTCCCGCCCACGTGGATTGGTGAGACGCTCACACGGACTTCTCGCCAGGTCTCGGGGTGCGTTTTTCGCTTTGCCGGGTGCCAGCGGAGAGAGGAGCGACTCGGGCTATGCCTCCGCCAACTCCGCCGGTACCCCAGCATGCGTCAAAACCAAACTTTCGTGTGCAAGCCGGCATACCAAGAGCGAGCGAACCGAGGCGAAGAGATGATGTTTAGAACCCAAGCGTTGGAAGCGTCTCCGCAATTCCGTGAAGAACTTCCCTTCTAATGTTTCTTCACGGGGGATTCGCCGGACATCTTCTTGCCGAATAGCTTGATTTGTTCCGCCTCGGCCTCCTTCGCAATCTTATGGGCCAGA
>CALMMH010000117.1 GCA_937868145.1 uncultured Phycisphaerales bacterium | reverse complement strand
ATCCTCGGCACGGCGTCAATCGAATGGGAAAAGATGCAACGGAACGATCCCATAGAGATGGCCGCCGAATCTCCATTCTTGCTCGATCGCAAATCATCAATCATCAATCATCAATCATCGATGATCGATGATCGATGTCCAGACTCCGTCCCCGTCGGTTGCAGGAACCGACGCGATGGATCCCACCGCAAACGAGGGTCTGCGACGAAAGTCGTTCTTCGCTCCGCTATCCGGCGTTCGTGGCAGTTGCCGCCCTGCCACTCGCTGCGGACTCGCCGGAGCCAGAATGGCCCCGGCCGCATGCAAGACGATCTTGTTCACGCCGACGGCAACTGATGCAATACTCCCGGCTGAAGGCAAAGAATGCGACACACAGGAACGACACGATGCCCGCAAGAACAGCCTTGGTGATCGTACCTTTGGGCTTGTGTCTCTCAGGGGGCTGGGCCGTGTCGAGGACCTGGATCGTGGGCATGCTCTTGGCCTCTTCGATCCGGGCGAGTTCGAGCTCGCGCATCAGCAGCTCGTAGAGCATCTCCTGGACCTGGGCCTCGCGGGCGGGGATACTCTCGATCCGGCTGAGTTTCTGCTCCACCTCCTTGAGCCGAGTCTCGAGGAAGACCCTCTTACTGGTCGCCTGCCCAACCGATAGCTTTTTGTTCTGCTTGTCCAGCTCTTCCACGTAGGCGTTCGACATGGCAGCCGCCCGATTGGGGTCGCTGTCCTCGACCGTGATGGAGACGATCCCTTCTTCCGACGCATCGATGTTCGTATACTGTCTCAGTTTTCTCTCGGTCTTGAATCGCGACTCACTCACATCGTAGACGTGGACCAGATCGAACCGACTGATGATCGCATCGACTACGGTACGACTTTCGAGTATCCCCACGTACAGATCCGCCACGTTGGTCGAATCCATCACGCTTCGCAGCAGCGCTCCTTCGGCGCCTCCCAGCAGGCCGCTCAGCCCGGTCTTGCCACCGGCCGACTCCATGGGCTGAACGATGGACGCCTTGGCGACATAGCTGGGGGGCCACAGATAGGAGATTGTTCCCGTCGCCGCCATCGCAAGGAGGCAGACGAACATCGTCATTCGCCTGTACTTGGCAAGCACGCGAATGTAGTCAAACAAATCCAGTTCGTCTTCTGCCGTGCGGGCCAGGGCTGGGGACACGTCGTCCTCCTGCGACCGATTGACAACCATCCTCGATCTCCTGCTACTGCCTCAACACATGTCTTACATCGCAAACACCACGCCGGCGGCGACGGCGATCTGGAAGATGATTTGCGTGATGTCCTTCGTCAGCCGGAGATTCAGGTACTGGTCGACCTTTCTCGGCACCACGATCGTATCGCCCGGCTCCATCCGATGACTCAGGAACCCGCCGGCGAACCAGGAATTGTGCTGCGAATCCCAGAACAGCAGCTTGCCGCGGTTGCCCTGCGCCATGCTGATGACCGTTCCGTCGGCCTTGATCACGCTGACCTGCTTCTTGTCGGCGTCCCTGGTCATGCCGCCCACGCGGTTCAGATAGTAACTGACGGTCCCGTCGTCCTCGTACAGGAGCGACGTCGGGTTGAACACCTCGCCCACCACGTGGACCACGCCGGGAGCCTGGGGAATCGTCAACAGGTCGCCGTCCTCCATCTCGATGTCGTATTGCGATCCCTTGAACTCCGTCTCGGTGGACAGCTTTACGACGACTCGCCCGGTGATCTCCGCGGCCCGAAGCTTCGCCAGCAGAGTCTTCTTGGTCTCCAGGGCCGCCTGCTCGATCTTGGCGGTGTCCGCATCCAACGAGGTGCTCATTTGCTCCTGGGCGCTCGACAACATCGATTCCTCGATCTGGCGGATCAGATCATCCAGCCGCCGACGCTGGATCGCCCTGGCGCTCTCGCGGGTAAACACCGCGCCGCTGAGATACGCCTGATCGGTGTAGCCGCCCGCCCGCTCGATCAGCGAGCTGAGCGTCTCGCCTTTTCGGATCGGGTATTCGCCCGGGAACCGCACCTCGCCCAGGATCGTGGCGTTGACGTCGAACAAGACATCCGGGATCGGCCGGACCACCACGTGATCGTAATCGCGAAGCGCGATGTTCTGCTCCGAATCGTGGGCCATCGCCTTTTCCAGGTTGATGTCGATCTTCTCGGTGACCATTCCTTCCTGGCTGATGTGCCGACGCGTGATCTCGGCCGTGCGCAGATAGGCGTTCTTCTGAAGTCCGCCGGCGGCATTGATCAGATCGCGGACTTTCATCTCGGGCACCAAACGATACGTGTTGGGATCGTAAACCATACCCGAGATATACACGTTCTCCGAAATCCGCTCGTCCCACCGGAAGACGCGAATCGTATCGTACTGGCAAAGCTCCAGATCCTGAGACTTGTCGCCGGCCAGCAGCTTGCCCAGGTTGAACGGAACCACG
>CALMMH010000116.1 GCA_937868145.1 uncultured Phycisphaerales bacterium | reverse complement strand
TAGTGGGCCCGCAAGGGCATATTTTCCTTCTTCATATCTGCGAATGGAGAAGATAACGCCTTACGGCGTCACTACGAGCGCGAGCCGCACAAACACGTTCTTTGTTTCCGCCAGGTTCTCGTTGTCACCATAGGCTGGCGGGGGTATCGTATGGGGCGATGTTTTCTGGATTCCAAGCGGTTGTGAAGTGACGGAGTGCAAATCGAATGATTCGGATCACCTGTGTCCTTGGATTGCTGCTGGCCCTGCAGTCGACGCCGCAGGGCGATGCGACGCCTCTTCCCGGGGCCCACGCGCACAACGACTATCAACATGCACGACCTCTGCTCGATGCGCTCGATCAGGGCTTCACCAGCGTCGAGGCGGACATCTTTCTTGTGGGCGACAAGCTCCTGGTGGCTCATGAGCAGAAGGAGATTCGGCCGGAGAGAACGCTGCAATCTCTGTACTTGCAGCCGCTGAAGGAGCGGGTGGTTCGCAACGGCGGCCGGGTCTATCGAGACGAGCCGCGGTTTGTCCTGCTGATCGACCTCAAGACCGCCGCCGAGCCAACGTATCGCAGGCTCCACGAAGTGTTGACGGAGTACCGCGATATGCTCACGACCTTCGGCCCGGCCGGCCGCAAGGAGGGGGCTGTGCTGGTGGTCGTGTCGGGGGCCCAGCCGCTGGAGCAGATGCAGGCCCAGGCGGTTCGCTGCGCCGGATGCGACGGGCGGCTGAACCATCTTGATTCGGAGCTTTCAGCCGATTTGATTCCGATGATCAGCGACAACTGGGGCAACTGCTTCTCCTGGCGGGGCGTCGGACCGATGCCGCCCGATCAACGCAGGAAGCTCGAGGATATCGTCAGCAAGTCGCATGTGAAAGGGCGGCTGGTGCGGTTCTGGGCGACGCCGGATCTGCCGTCTCTGGCGAGGGACGCCGTTTGGCAGGAACTGCTCTCGGCGGGCGTCGATCTGATCAATACAGATGACCTTCAAGGACTGCGGAGGTTCCTCCTTGAGCACAGGCGTTGACGGCTTCATCGAAACGACGGGCCTGAGCAAGGTCTACGCCAGCGGCGAGGTCGAACTGGCCGCCCTTCGCGACGTGACGCTGTCGGTCGCACGCGGCCGCCTTGTCGGTGTGACCGGCGCCTCGGGTTCGGGCAAATCCACCCTGATGAACCTGCTGGGCGGATTGGACACGCCATCCTCCGGCACGATCCGCGTCGCCGGCCGGCTCATTAGCGACCTGAACAAGCGGGAACTCGCCCTTTACCGACGCAACACGATCGGCATGATCTTTCAGTCCTTCAACCTGGTCAATGCGTACACCGCTCTGGAGAACGTGGCCTTCCCGCTTCTGTTTGCCGACGTCGCCAAGAAACAGCGGCGGGAGCGTGCGGCCGAGCTTCTCAAGACGGTCGGCCTGGAGTCGCGGGTGGACCACCGACCGACCGAACTCTCCGGCGGAGAGCAGCAGCGGGTGGCGATCGCCAGGGCCCTGGTCAATGAGCCGGAAATCCTCCTAGCCGACGAGCCCACCGGCAACCTGGACAGCAAGACCTCTCGGCAGATCATGGAGATCCTGTCGAACCTGAACCGCCGTGGCGGCCTGACGATCGTGATGATCTCCCACGAGCAGGCGTTGCTGCGGGAATTCGCTCACGAGGTGATCGCCTTGCAGGATGGTGCCGTAGTTACACGAGAGGCGTTGAGGTAAGGACGATGCGGATTTCGGATTACATCGAGCAGGCCTGTGCGAACCTGTGGAAGAAGAAGCTTCGCACGGTTCTTACGACCGCCGGCGTGGTGATCGGGATGGGGGCCCTGGTCTGCATGTTCGCGTTCGGCCAGGGCGCGCAGCGGAACATCACCGACCAGTTCAACAAGGTGGGCTTGCTCAACGACATCGTGGTCTCCGTGCCGGGCCAGGGCGGCCGTGCGCCGGCTCGTGATCCGGACGATCCCGATGACGGCCCGGGTCGCGAGGCCGAGGTTGCCCCGCCCGCCGATTCAAACCGTCCGGCCGGTCCCAAGCTGGACGCTCAGTTCCTGGAGGAGACGCGAAAGATTCCAGGGGTCGAGACGGTGTTCCCGGAACTGCGTTTCCCCGCTCAGCTTCGCCTTGGCCAGAAGGAGCAGTTCACGCTGGTTCAAGTGCTGTCGGCGTCGATCTGCCAATCGGGGCCGATGCCGCTGCGAGCGGGGCACTGCTACGATTCCAATGAACCGAACGGAATGATGATCAGCGACTCGCTATCCCGGCGGTTGGGCGCGAACGAGCCGGCCGAGGCGATCGGCAGAGAGATCGAGGTCGTCACGCTGAGCCTGGATTTCGGCCTGAAAAGCCTGCTGCGGATGGCCTTTCCGAAGGAGGGACAGATGGGCCTGCCGATCGCCCGCGGGAGCATCCTGGGCTTCTGCATCGGGATCATCCCCGGC
>CALMMH010000115.1 GCA_937868145.1 uncultured Phycisphaerales bacterium | reverse complement strand
GTCGCTGCCAGGAAGGGTTTCTCATGCTGTAGGTACATACAGGCCCCCACGAAAAGTGGTCGCACCCAGCTCGGAGAAGCTTGTCCGTGCGAGTCGAGGAATCTGCGATCTCCGCGTCGCACCGACGGGTTTGAAGTTCGCCTTCACACCTCGTATCCGATTAACATCAATGCGTGTGGTGCGTCTAAAGATGTGTAAACGGAAAGACGGTGTTTGAATGGTCTGGCACAGATGAATGCAAAGGATTTCAACAACGACCGAATCGCTTCGCCTCCTCAGGCGCAGGACGTGGTCGAGATCGTGGATGAGCTGCTCGCCAAGGCTGTGGCGGCCGGAGCCAGCGACGTCCATTTCGAGCCGACGGGAACCGACTTGAAGGTGAAGTACCGTCTGGACGGCGTGCTCAATCCGGTGGAGAGTCTGCCGGCCGTCGTGGCGGACAACATCGTCGCGCGTCTGAAGGTCCTCGGCGGTCTGCTGACGTATCGCAACGACATCCCGCAGGAAGGCCGGCTGGAACTGACCGGAGCTGCCGCTGAGAAGGTTGCCGACGTTCGCCTGGCGATCTTCCCGACGATCTATGGCCAGCGGGCGGTGGTCCGACTGTTCTATCGGAACGAGGAACTGATGGACCTGGGGCGTTTGGGCTTGCCGTCTCAGATCGAGCTGCAACTGAAGGCGATCGCCGCTCAGAATCAGGGCGTTCTCCTGGTGACCGGTCCGGCCGGCAGCGGCAAGAGCACGACCCTGGCCGCGATGCTCCGGTACATCGCCGCAACTCTGCCGGGCAAGAGCATCGTCACGCTGGAGGACCCGGTCGAGATCCGGATCGAAGGGGTGACGCAGACGCCGATCACGCCGCACGGCCAGATGACCTTTCCGACGGCCCTCCGTTCGCTGCTCCGCCAGGACCCGCAGGTTCTGATGATCGGCGAGATCCGCGACGCCGAGACGGCCAGGATCGCCGTCGAGGCCGGTCTGACGGGGCACTTGCTGATGAGCACGATGCACAGCGGCACGCCCGCCGGGGCGTTGTTGCGGCTGTTGGAGATGGGGATCGAGCCGTACCAGGTGACTTCCAGCATCTCCGCGGTCGTGAGCCAGAGACTGGTCCGCAGGCTGTGCGACCGCTGCAAGAGGGCAACGGGCGAAAGATTCGAAGCCGTCGGCTGTCCGGCGTGCCTGGGCACCGGCTTTCGCGGCAGAGTCCTGATCGTCGAGATGGTCCGTCTGGACACCGAGCTGCGAAAGGCGCTTCTCGCCAAGGCCGATCTCGACCAACTCCAGGCTCTGCTCCAGCGGCGAGGGCATGCAACTCTTTTGACCAACGGCCGGGAACTGGTGGAGACGGGAATCACCACGCAGGATGAACTGCGGAAGGTTTGTGGAACGAACGAAGGCGATCTGTGCCTGTAGTCCTTCAGCTTCATTGAAAAAGCCAAGGAAACGAGAGATGGCGATCTTCAGATACAATGCGGTGACGGCGGCCGGCAGACTGATGACGGGCACCGTGGAGGCGGGTTCGCCGCAGGAGGCGACCGAGACGCTTCGACAGATGAACCTCAACGTCAATCTGCTTGAGAAGGCCCAGCCTGAGCCGTCCCGAACGGCGGTGGGGCGCAACGAGTTTCTGCTCTTCAACCAGCAACTGGCCTCGATCACAAAAGCGGGCGTTCCGCTGGAGCGAGGGCTCCGCGAACTCGCGCAGGACATGACGTCCAACCAGATGCGGCGGCTCGTCGAGGACCTCGCCGGCGACCTGGAGAGGGGCGTTCCCATCGAGGAGGCGTTTCAAAAACGGGAGCGGCACTTCCCGCCCCTCTACGGGCGGATTCTCAAAGCAGGCGTCGAGACCGGCCGGCTCAGCGAGATGCTCACGAGCCTCAATCGTCACCTCGAACTGGCCGGGCACACGCGACGGATCGTGGTGGAGGCCGTCACGTATCCCCTGATGATCCTGACCCTCGGCGCGATCGTGATCACGTGTGTCTTCGCGTTTGTGGTTCCGCAATTCAAGGGCGCCGTCGTGGAGATGGTGGGGGGGCGGTTGAATCCTTTGACCTCCGCCATGTTCAAGATATCCGACAGTCTCGTGCCGATCTGGACCCTTGCCGGAGCGGCGATCGTCGCATTGATCGTCGCCTGTATCAGCCTGTCCTCGACGCCGAGAGGCCGGCGGGCCAAAGAGTCGTTGTTCCTGCGGCTTCCCATCATCGGCAGACTCTATCACGCGACGATCCTGAGCCGGATGGCGGAGGCGACGGCTGTGCTGATCGGAGCCGGGTGCGATGTCCCCGAGGCGCTTCGCCTGGGAGCCGTCAGTTCCGGCAGCGACGGACTCATCCAGGACAGCGAGGCGGTCTCGCAGCAGATCGAGCAGGGCAGCGGCATCCTGGAAGCCGGACACAGGGCGTCGTTGCTGCCGAGGCTGTTTCTCTATTCCCTCCAACTGGGCGCCCAACGGAACGAGCTGCCGGACAACCTCCGCAGTCTCGGCCAGATGTACGCCGACCAGGCTTGCGTGGGACAGTCCCGTCTGCAGACGATTCTGCTGCCGACGATGATCGTTGCGGTCGGCATCCTGATCGGCATGGCCATCCTCGCGATGGTGCTGCCGATCATCCAGGTGGTTACGAGTCTGGGCTCAATGTCTTCGTAGGAGCCGTCATGAGTGAAGCCTCCATCCTGTGTTTCGCCATCCTGGCGTTCTATCTTTTCCTGGGCTGCAGGAGGCCGGGGATCGCCTTCACGACGCTGCCGTTTTCCGTCGGCCTCGTGTGGTATGTCGCGGTCGCGACGAACACCCCGGAGAACCTTCTCATCATGATCCCGACGATCTTCATCGGCACGCTGGTGGCTATCGCCGCCACCGGACGGGACCGCCAGAATCGCCAGTGGTTTCACTGGGGGGCCTGGTATCTGTTGATCGGCATTGCGGCGACGGTCCTGATGGGTGTGTTCCTGGTTGGGGTCGGCGCTCTGGCCGCCGGCTATGTCGTGGTGGCCGTCCTTCTCTGCTCGGTCATTGCGGTCTGCGGCTCGCTGATTCACTACGCTCTGACCGGTAGCCGCCGGACGGTGGTCAACGTCTTCTCCACGATCGCCGCGGTCATGCGGCAGAATCTGCCTCTGACCATGGCGATGGACTGTGCCGCCATCGGCGCCGAGCATGGAACCGCGGTGGTTCTTCGCGACGTCAAGACGTGGCTCGTGAAAGGCTGTTCCCTCACGGACGCTCTTCGGCGGGGATATCCCCGCTGCCCGGCGGCGGCTCTGGCGATGGTTGCGGCCGGGGAGCGGATCGGTCAACTCCCTGCGGCGCTGGCCGCGGTGGAGGCGGATATGGAGGCCCAGACTCTCGGACCCAAGAGATTGCGGCCGATCCATCCGTTCTACCCGGTCTTTGTGGTGGTCCTGGTTCTGTTTCTCACGCTCGGTCTGGTGACGTTCGTTCTGCCTCAGTTCGTGGCGATGGGCGACGAGTTGGTCGGCGGCCGGCTTCCGGCGGCGACTCGCATCCTGCTCCGTATCGCCAGGGGATTCGCCAACGGACCCTATGGGGCGATCGCACTTCTCGCGGTTGTTGTGATCGGTCTGGGCCGTCGAATCTACCGGTTGTCTCGACAGCGGCTGGATCGCCCCAGTCTCGTCCGCCGGCTCGGCGATTCCGTGCTGTGGCTTCTGCCTGTCGTGCGTCGCTTCCAGCGGGACGGCTCCCTGGTGCGGTCGCTGGGGCTGTTGCGGATCTCGTTGATCGCGGGCTGCCCGGTGAACGACGCCATCCGGGGCACGCTTGATCTGGACGTGAACTGGTGGTTCCGCAGACGCTTGCAGTGCTGGCTCACGAGCGTCGAGCGGGGCGAGAACATCGCCGAATCGGCCCGTCGATGCGGATTGGGCACGGCGCTGGCCTGGGCGTTCGACGGCGGCGTCGGCGCCGGCGACACGCCGGCGATTCTGGAGATGCTCGAGTCGTACTACCGTTCGTTGTATCTCTATCGTCTGAACCTGACCCGGTACATTCTCTGGCCGGTGGGGATTCTACTGCTGGGCCTGATGGTCGGATTCGTCGCTTACGCCGTGTTCTCGCCGGGGGTGGCGATCGTCAATTCCATGGCTCTCAACGTGTATCCATAGCATGCGGAGAGGGGTTTGCTCATGAGGACAAGCAGAGTCAATCGACGGGGATTCCTGATGGCCGAGCTGATCGTAAGCACGGGCCTGCTGGGCCTGGCGATCGCTGCGCTTGCGGTCATCCTCCAGGGGGTGACCGCAATCAACCGATATCAGTGGACCCGTCATCAATGCGTTGCGGCGGCCGAGGCCCAGATCGACAGTCTTGCGGCCGCCGGCGAACCGATCGACGAAACCGAGATCGCCAGGCTTTGGCCGGAGATCCAGGTCACGGTGGATCGTGCGCCGGGACAGGATGCGTGGGAGGGATTGGACCTGATCCGCGTCACAGCGGCCGGCATGGCCGGACCCCATGCGGTCGCAGTCCGCCTGGAGAGGTATGTGCCCCGGAAGCAATGATGATGGATATGGATTATTGAAGAGGGACCCACCCGTGCTCAGAAAGTCATCAATCCTCAATCATCGATCATCCATTCCGAGGGGTTACACGCTCATCGAGATGCTCGGGGTCATCATCGTCACTCCGATGCTGATGGTGTTGGTCGGCAGCTTTCTGGTCACGTTCCTTCGGGATATTCCGCAGGGCGTTCGCCTGATGGATGAAAACACAGCGGTTCTCAGGCTGCTGGATCGACTCCGGCAGGATATGGACCGGGCCGAAGCGATGCTTTTGCAGACGGGCGACAAACACGCCGATGATGCGACGCTGCTGATCCGGCAGTCAGACGCTCTCGTCTGCTATCGAGTGGAGGAAGGGCGGATCGTGCGAATGCAGCTCGATCCGCAGGGGGGCTCGACGCCGGATGGCGAAACCGTGTGGCAGATCCCCGACGCGGCGATCCAATGGCGGCTCTGGATGCGGGAGGGCGACGCCTATGCGGTCGAGGTTCAGTCGCACCTCAAGCACCGGGTGGCCGGCGAGATTCGACATCGGTTTCGCAACTCGCACGTGTTCTTTATCGGTGGACTGACTTCGGGAGGCGAGAGCCAATGAGCAGGAATCGAGGTTTCAGCTTGACGTTTGTCATCGTCGCTTTGATCCTGGTCGGCGTTGGGATGTTCGTTCTGGCCGGGAACTCCAACGTGATGCTCTTCTACGCCGACAAAGCCTATGTGCAGGCTGTCGAACGCAATTTAACAGCCAGCGGCCTGGCCTGGGTGCGGGCGAAGGTCTCCAGCGATCCGAATCTGCCCGCAGGCGAACCCGTCGAACTCGACGTTTCCGCGTTCGGCTGTCCGAGCGCCCGGCTGGCCGTGCAGATCTTGGATGTGCAGGATGGCAAAGCCCGGGCGCGAATCGACACGTCGTGCAGCAAGGGCCGAAACACGCTCCACGTTTCCCGCGATTGCGCCGTGGCGATTCCCTGAACCGAGGACGCTCCCCATCGGTCAGGCGGCGCGCTCGCCGGCCGAAGTGAACGGGCGATAGGGCCACAAAGGGCAGCAAACGATGGGGCATTCCGTGACCCGCGTGCGCTGCCAGTGCATGCAGTCCAGGCACTTGGCCGCGATGGCGGCTTTCGGGTCTTCGCCGGACATGGCCTTGTCATACTTCCTCTGATGGGCGGTCTTTCCGACGCCGGGGATCGAGGCCCGATACCGCCGTCGTTGCTCGCGAGTCTTTTTCGTCATCCAATACCATCCTCGATGCACACAGCATGGGTTACGCTGTGAATATGTCCATTTAACCATGATCCGGGCCGGCCTGCAAGACTTTTGTTCGAATCGACGCCGGAGCCTTCGACACTTGGGTCAGAGGGTATCGATTGGGCGGAACGATTGCAATGCCCAAATGCCGGAAGGGACTGTAGGGGTGACCACCTACCGAAAATGCCGTCGCATAGCGCTACGAGTGCCGGGAGATGATCTTCTGACCGGGCAAAGCCGGATCGTCTTCTGGAATCGGGGAACTGAACGCCGTTGCGGTTGGAAGAGAGAAGGCTTTGGGGCAATACGTCCGCGGGCGATTGACAAGGATTGGAGGAGAGCT
This sequence comes from uncultured Phycisphaerales bacterium, assembly GCA_937868145.1. Lineage (GTDB taxonomy): Bacteria > Planctomycetota > Phycisphaerae > Sedimentisphaerales > Anaerobacaceae > PLanc-01. Next base: position 2,845 of record CALMMH010000115.1, on the reverse strand, counting down.
TATAATGGAGCCGGTCGAGGGAAGGGGGACGAGGGTGAGTCATTGTTGCCCCCGTAAAAACCGAATTATCGTCAGGTCGGGGGGTATTTGCTTGCAGAAAGGATTTTGCGGCATGAGCATTCGCATCCTTTTGGCGGACGACCATACGATCGTACTTCAGGGTCTGAGTCGTTTCCTCCAGGAGCAGGAAGGCATGGAGGTTGTGGGGCAGGCGAAAGACGGTTTGGCTGCCGTGGCGTTGGCGCGGGAATTGAAGCCGGACATCATTATTATGGACATCAGCATGCCGGGCCTGAGCGGGATCGAAGCGACCCGGCAGATCCGGCAGGAGAATCCCGGCGTCAACGTCATCGGGCTATCCATGCACGCGGCCAAACGGTATGTTCAGGAGATGTGCAAGGCCGGCGCCTGCGGGTATCTGCTGAAAGACTGCGACTTCGAGGAGTTGATCGGAGCGATTCGCACCGTCGCTGAGGGAGGTACGCATTTTGCCGAGGAGTTTCAGGACGTGGTGCTGCACTGAGCCCGCGTACGCGCGGCAGGAACGGGAAGTCCCCGCGGCCGGCTCCGATCCCTCTGCGGACTCGAATTCTCGGGTCCGGCGATTCCTATAACACAGCAACCTCAGGCGGGCTGAGTGGCCCCGCCTGAGGTTGTCGCTTTGCCGCAGGCACGTCGTCGGGACGCGGAAATCAGTTGTTGGATTTTCTCAAATCACCCGGTTCGGCGTCCAGCGGGATTATGCTGCCCGCGGACTTGAATGCCGTACAGTGTGGTCGGTAGAGCCGATGGGGCGATTGCATGAAAGACCTCGTCCGACTTGCCAAAGCGGTGCGGCTCGGCTTTGGACTTTCCGGCAGGAGGGAGCGGATGCTCCCTGCTGGCGCGAGTCGAGAGGCGATTCGTCTTGGTTCCCCCCAAGCGGATTGCCTGAGCGCGCGCCTCCCCGAGCAGGAGAGGCGATCGCTCCGAAGCAGTTGCAGATTCCTCGGCGTTGGCAACGTTCTGTAGAATGGTTTTGTCCATCTGTCTGTCCGATCGCGCTCATTCACAGGGGTTTCATCAGAACGTATAGATGAACGAAACCTGCGCTCTCGTGTCGTCGGCGTCCGTGACGCCCTTGTAGTCGGTGTTCCAGCGGGAGAGTTCGAAACCGGCCTGGACGTTCTTGTTCCAGGAGTAGATGGCGTTGGCGAAGACGGAGGAGTTGAGGGTCCTGGCGTTGGCGGCCACATCGTCTGAGTCCACGTCATCGATGCCGGCGCCGACGTTGAACGCCCACTTGGACCAGGGGCCCAGACTCGCGGCGATCCAGCCGCCCTTGCTGCTGATCTCATTCAACGTGGTCGTGTTGACGCCCTGACCGATGCCGCCGTAGTAGTTGTCGAGGTTTCTGCCGGAGAACAGCTCGCCCTGCAGCGTGAGCCACTTGGTGACCGGCATGCTGGCGTCGAAGAAGACGCCTTGGGACTCGAAGTCCTCGTTCGTGCCGGCGGCGTCGATGTCGTATTCCTCACGGCCTCTGTGGCCGGAGAGGCCCACGACCGTCGGCTTGGGACCGACGAACGGGAACGTGATGCTGACTCGACCCTGGACGGTGGGGAAGCCGTCGTCCTCGCCGGATTCCACGACAGTCGGGTCCGCCAGGGATGACCTGCCGATCGTCCTGGCGATTGCGCCCTCGAACTTCATGGAGATTTTTTCGCTGAGGGTCAGACCCTTGGTCAGGCGAATCTGGGGCCGACGATATCCTGTGTTGCCTGCGTCCCAGAGAACCGGGTAATTCAGAGTGTTCGGGTTCAACGGGGAGACGACGTCCCAAGTCTGGCCGATGATCAGGGACAGATCCAGCTTGGGCCACAGAAGGGTCATGTACGCGTGCCGCATCTGGAGCTTGGCCTTGTTCTCCGAGGCGTAGTTGCCGTACAGATCGAATTCGACTTTTCCGGAGGCCTTCATCGTCTCGCTGGCCGGACCATTGATGTTGAAGCCCAGACGCGTCTGATTGGCGGTCATGTTGAACTCGTTGTCGTTGTTTCGGGTGGCCTCCGAATCGACGTACATGACGTAGTTGCCCGGATTGGTGCGGGACGTGTCGTACGAGGCGTCGCCTTTGATGTACCCGTACAACTGCACGTCCAGATTCGACCAGACGCTCTTCGTGGCCGGCGGTTCCTTAGGGGCCGGGGCAGCAGGCGCGGCGGGGGCCTGCGGGGCGGGCGCCGATGCTTCTTTCTTCAGATCCGCGACCTGTTTCTCCAACTGCTCGATCCGACTCTGCAACGAAGCGTCTTTCGGCTCCTCGCCATACGCCGTGCGGGCCAGGCATAGGAGGTTCATCGTTACGATGGCAGCCAATACGCACCAGAGTTGCCTACGTTCCATCACGGTGTCCTTTCACTGGGTTCTGTGGTGTGTTCCAACGGCGTCGCGCCGGACGAGTCGGGGACCGGATGGTCCAGACCGCCGCCCAGGACGCGATCGATGTCCAGAAGGAGTTTTACGGATTCCCCCACCTTGCCGATGCCGAGGATGAAGTCCGTGTTCACCGAGACGCCGAACTGCGGAGCTTTCTCGATGCTGCGACCTTCGATATCTAATACTTCTTGCACGCGATCCACGATGATGCCCGTGCTGAACTTGCGGCCGGACTGGGCGATCTCGACGACGATGATGCAGGTCTGCTCGGTGACCTCCGCGGCCGCCATGCCGAACTTGGACCGCAGATCGATCACCGGGATCACCTGCCCGCGCAGGTTGACCACGCCCTTGATGTGCGAAGGGGTCTGCGGAATCGCGGTCACTTCGATGTAACCGATGATCTCGCGGACCTTGAGGATTTCCA
>CALMMH010000114.1 GCA_937868145.1 uncultured Phycisphaerales bacterium | reverse complement strand
CCGCCTGAGCGCGGAGATCAACCCCGCACAGTGCACATCGGCACTGGGATCATTCGCACTGACGAACACGCGTTTATCCTTCATAGTGGCCATAGCCGAAACTGTCAGTATTTACCAGCTTCCCGCGAAAACATCAATCACCAACGCACGGAGAAAAAACATGGAAACCTGTGGATTTCGTGTTGACCCTCCGTAACTATGTGAGTATATTGTAACATAGTTACGAATCATGAGGTCCCGCCCAAGCTGGCGGGGTTTATTGGAGTTGCATCCTGATGGACAAAGCAAAGGCTCCCTTGTACGAACGACAGGCGGAGATCGCCAAGGCGGTGGCCCATCCGCTGCGAGTGGCGATCATCGACTTCCTCCGCGACGGCGAGAAATGCGTATGCGACATCGCCGAACAGATCGGGTCCGAGAGGTCGAATGTTTCGCGTCATCTGAGCGTCATGGTCGGCGCCGGCGTGCTCACCTGCCGAAAAGAGGGCTTGAAGGTCTTCTACGCTCTCAGAACCCCCTGTATCGCCGAGTTTCTCTCCTGCGTCACTCGCGTTGTGAAGCAGCAGGCCAAGGACAACGAGAAATTGCTGGCGGCGCTGTGACGGAGGCTCCCGATGGATTTCAAAAGTGAATGGAAGAAACTCCTTCTGATCGTCGCAGCGTTTCTCGCATGCTTCTACCTTCCCGTGGGCAGGCCGCGATTCGACAGTGCTGTGATGGAGTCGCTGCAGCTGGTCCGATGGTACGCCCGTGAACATGTGCTGCTGTGCTTGATCCCGGCGTTCTTCATCGCCGGAGCCATCTCCGTATTCGTCAGCCAGGCGTCGGTGATGAAGTACCTCGGCGCCAGGGCCAACAAGGTCTTGGCCTACGGCGTGGCTTCCGTCTCAGGAAGCGTCCTGGCCGTGTGCTCGTGCACCGTGCTGCCGTTGTTCGCAGGCATCTACAGGATGGGCGCCGGCCTGGGTCCGGCCACCGCTTTTCTCTACTCGGGCCCTGCGATCAACGTCCTGGCCATCATCCTGACCGCGAGGATTCTGGGCGTCGAACTCGGAATCGCCCGCGCAGTCGGTGCAATCCTCTTCAGCATCCTCATCGGCCTGTTCATGCACCTGATCTATCGCAAGGAAGAGACTGCCAAGGCAGAGGCCCAGATTGCCATGCCCGAGGCCCAGGTGCGACGGCCGCTCTGGCAGAACGCCGTGTATTTCGCCTCCATGGTCGGCATCCTCGTGTTCGCCAATTGGGCCCGCAGCGGCGACGTGCGAGCGGTCTTTCTCTGTTGTCCCGGCGGGCTGACGGCAATCAAGGTCGAAGGCAAGTTCGTCAGCAAGACGCCGGAAACCGTGACCATCGTCGACACTCACGGCGAGACGCGAAAACTTGACGCGGGTCTTCTGGTCGGAATGGAGAATGTCGAGGGAAAGACTCTCTACAATTGGATCTCTCGCCTGAAATGGGGCATCGTGGCGATCCTCCTGGCGGCGTTCCTTCTCATGGTTAACGCCTGGTTCAATCGGACGGAGTTGGCGGAGTGGGGGGAGTCGACCTGGGGATTTGCCAAGCAGATCCTCCCGCTGCTGCTGTTCGGCATTCTGATTTCCGGCTTCCTGCTCGGCCGGCCGGGCCCGGACCATGAAGGCGTCATCCCGGCGGCATGGATCAACAAGGCTCTCGGCGGCAACTCCCTTCGGGCGAACCTCCTCGCCTCCGTCGCGGGAGCGTTCATGTACTTCGCAACACTCACGGAAGTGCCGATC
>CALMMH010000113.1 GCA_937868145.1 uncultured Phycisphaerales bacterium | reverse complement strand
GTCCTGGCGTGGCCAGTCGCCTTGCCGGGGGCTGCCGGCGAACAGGCCGCGGGTGCGTCCATGTCCTTGGAGGCCCTCCGCCAGAAGGTGCTGGCGAACGAGGCCAGACTCTCGCTGTTGCGTCTGGACTTTCGGTGTTATGTCACGGCGCAAGGGAATGACCCTCAGGTAGCGGATATTGTCTCGCGGCCCACTGTGGATGATGACTACAGTTTGGCTGCATTTGCTCAAGATGGGGGACGTGTCCACAAGACCAATGCGACTTATCGAGAGAGGAAGTTAGCCAACTCCAGGGTGGTAGTCCTGGATGGTGAAGTGTGCAAGGAGGGTGTTCTACCGGAATTGAAACGAGGGTGGATCACCCGACCCGAGAAGTTCACGTGGGAAAACGTTGAACCTATTCGATTGAGTATGAGACCTTGTGAGCGACTTATGAGTGATTGTCTCGATCCCAAGTATGCTACCGTTCTGGAGGATCATGTGCCGATGGCTGGGCGAGACACCGTGCTTGTGAACGTCGTGGATCGTGACAATGCTTCTTGGCACACGCGCACATGGATTGACAGGGAGAGGGGAGTGGCCGTTCGCACAGAGAAGTCCTATCCCATCGCCGATGGGACAGGAGGGACTATCGTGATGGAACCAGCCAAATTCCATCAGTTGCCCAACGGCGGGTGGATTCCCATCGAGGGAGTCGTGAAGATGCATCGGATCCGAGATGGCTTTTGGATGGATCTTGACTCGCATTGTACGGTGGACGTCAACAGCATCTCCATCGAGAAGAAGGACATCCCGGACAGTCTGTTCGACATCCAGTTTCCGGCGGGAGCCGATGTGGCGACGGAGATCGCCCCTGCTCCTGTGGAGACCAAGCCCAAGAGCCAAAACTCACGACCGAGACCGTCTCGCCCGAGAGGACGATAGCGTCTTGCGTTTGAGTGGGACGCGTCTGAATCGATCAGGGAATGCCAGGTGGGTCTTTCGCTGTCGCTTGCAGAGCAGACGCCACGACGGTATCCTGGACTGTGCCGCTGCGGAGGACAAGGCTCTGCTGAGGAGCAACCTGAGCGCCGCGGCGGTCCAGTGGCATGGCGACGCCGCCATGACGGGGCGTCGCCCTCGCTGTTGCACACCTCTTCTCGTTCATCGAGAACCCGGCCCTCGGAGGCGTCCAAGAGCCGGGGACTCTGTCCCCGGACCCCTGAGGTTTTGCGCTTTGCGCCAATAGCATGACAGGTGCAAAACGGAGATATCTTTGCAGTGCATGATGCCGCAGAGCCCGATTCGGCGGTCCCGACGCTCCCGCTGCCTTAACGCCGTTTTGACGCTGTTTCAACGCTGTCTTAACGAGGCCCCCGATTTGTCGATCATGCTGCTGGCGCAAAGCGGAAAACCTCAGGGGCCTGGGGACAGAGTCCCCAGAAGCTGTGGGAAGTGCGTAAGGGCCTGGTGAGCCGAAGACTCGAAACCCGCACGGGCGGCAGCGTTTCAGTCATTCGGGTTTCGGATTTTGAACTTGTTTCGAATTTCGAAATTCGGATTTCCAGGCGGTTCTCCGCCCGTCAGAGTTGTCTCTTGACCGCCTGGGCGTGGATTAGCTCGAAGAGGGCCTTGATGAACTCGGCGTCCAGGCCCGCCTTCTGGCCTCTGGCGATGTGGTCGCCCAGCAGATTCTCCCATCGCTCGATCTGCAGGACCGGGATGTTGTGCTCGTGCTTGAGCCGGCCGATCTCCTCGACCCACTTCATCCGCTCGGCCAGGTCCTGGATGATCTTCGCATCGACCTGACTGATCTCGGCGCGGAACTGGGCGATCTTGCGTTTGACCTCGCGGTCGGTGATCCCGGCGTTTCGCACCTTGAGCCGCTCCAGCATCCGGCACAGCTCCTCCGGCGTGACCTGTTGCTTGGCGTCGCTCAAGGCGTGGTCCGGGTCGATGTGCGACTCGATGATCAGGCCCTG
>CALMMH010000112.1 GCA_937868145.1 uncultured Phycisphaerales bacterium | reverse complement strand
CAATACGACCTGCTCGTCTACGGCCACACGCACAAGCAGGACCTCCGCGTGGTGGGTCGGACGATGGTGATCAACCCGGGCGAATCGACGGATTGGGTCACCGGCTCCGGCCACGTCGTCGTTCTCGACCTGAACACCATGACCCACACCGTCGAACCGCTGGGAGGATGAAGACAGGCAGGAAGGTAAGAGTGAAAACGTGAAAAAGAAAAGGGAAGAGTCGGCGATTTGTTGGCCGGCTCTTCCCTTCTTGTTTCTGCCTTCAGAAGACTTCTACATCCGGAACTTCTTGAGGTTCTTCAGGCTGATGTCGATGCCTTCCATCGGGGGAACCGTGTCCTTCTCTTCCTCGACGATGTACCATTTCGTGCCGCCGATGCTCCGGCAGAGCTTGAACACCTCGGGGAAATTCACGTCGCCCTCGCCGATCATGGCCTTGGGATTCGTGGCCGAGTATTCCTTCAGGTGCACGGTGACGGCCCGGCCGGGGTACTTCTTCAGGACGGCCACCGGATCGCCGCCGCCGCTCATCGCGTTGCCGGTGTCGATCTGCATGATGACGTCCTTGTTCGTGTTGCTGAAGAAGACGTCCCAGGAGGTCGTGTCGCCCAGGGGGTGCAGGTCGTGGGCGTGGGCGTGGTAGCCGATGAACATGTCCTGCTTCTTGAGCTTTTCGGAGAGCACGTTGAACCGCTCGGCGTATTTGAGCCAGGAGGTCTTCAGATCCTTCTCATCGCCCTGCAGCCAGGGCACGATGACGTACTTGTTGCCGAGGGTCTTGTTGAACTCGAGGGTCGCGGCCAGCTTGTCGTCCGCGAGGTCGGTGTACTGCGTGTGCGTGCCGCAGCAGACGAGATTGTTGTCGTCGAGCATCTTGCGGATGTCCTTGGCGCCGTGCCCATAGTAGCCCGCGAATTCGACGCCGACATAGCCCATCTTGGCGATTCCCGCCAGGGTGCCGGCCAGATCCTTCTCGGCGACGCTGCGGACCGAGTAGACCTGCACGCCGATCGGGATCTTGCCCATGACCGCCTTGGCGACGCTGTCGGCCGTGCTCTTGGTCTCTTCCTTCGAGCAGCCCGAACCGAGAACGCTCAGGGCCGCCACCGACGCGGTGCTCGCCAGAAAACCGCGGCGGGACAAATTGGATTGATTCGACTGTGCCTTCATGCTCCTTCACCTCATGTCAAATCCTGTGGATCCGGTTTCGGCGGCGGATCCTTCGCCTGATCTCAACCTGGATGGGCAGAATGTAGCCCCCTCCGTTCCCGCCGTCAAATGAAAAGGAACAGGAACGCTTGTGCCCCCTCCGAAAGACTGCTATCCTGGCACAGGCTAACGTCTGTGTTCCGGCTAAGTCTGATAATCGCGGCATGCACCCGGCAGACGCCTGCGGAGGTGAGATCATGAGGCGACATATAGGAGCAGCGTATCTGGCATTCCTCGGCCTGCCCTGGGGCGCCCTCATGGCGGAAGAGCGTTCTGCCCCCGTGCGCGTAGCGCCGACGGAGATCCGACTGGAGTTGTCGAGAGAAGAAGCGCAGACGACCGGCGGCAGATGCTGGGGCAAGATCATGGTTATGGACGGATGGGAAGGCCGATTGCGCGTCACCGACGTCCAGACCAGTCCCAACGTGATGGCCATGGTATACGATCTGACCCACCGCTGGGCCGGCGGAACCGAAGAACACGCCTTCCGCGTGGAAACCCGCCTAAAACCCACCGACCAGGTCGGCCACTTGCGCGAATGGGTGAGATTGTCCACGAACCATCCGGACTTCGCCACGATCGAGATTCCGATCACCTACCGGATCGAGGGCAGCATGCGCGGCGTCCCCAGGACTCTTGCAATCACCGAGTCCCCCGCCCCTTCTGACCCGAAGGCGATGCGATTGACCACTTCGCCCAAGGCCGGTCTCGATATCGAATCCGCCATCGCGGCCGATTCATGGCTTCAGACCGATAGTCGTCGAATCGATTTCTGCACAATTGACCTGGGGATCTCGCTCACGGAGCAGCCCATCCGCGAGATTCGACGGTCAACGATTACGATCCTGACCACCGCTCCGGAAGCAGCCGAAATCGCCGTCCCGATTGTTGCGCTGCCCCAGGCGACCCGCAACCATCCGGAAATCCTCTCGATCATCGCCACAAGCAATCGTTTGAATCGCGCCCTGCTGCGATCGTTCTACGGCCAATGGACCCGTACACGTCGTCGCCCGACCCATTCGACGACGAAGGAGATCCAGCGGTATGCCTTCTGCGGCGACAGGGAGTATCGCCACTTTGCGCCGCAGGATGCCGGTCCGGATGGCGAGTTCCTCGCC
>CALMMH010000111.1 GCA_937868145.1 uncultured Phycisphaerales bacterium | reverse complement strand
ACGGCCGAGGGAATTCGACCCAGCAACGCCGACACCTCCGAGCCCGCCTGGGCAAACCGGAAGATGTTGTCGATGAACAGCAAGATGTCGCCGATGCCGCTGTCGCGGAAGTACTCGGCAATCGTCATCGCCGACAGGGCGACTCGCAATCTGGCCCCTGGGGGCTCGTTCATCTGTCCGAACACCAGGGCCGTGTGATCAAGAACGGTGTCGTTGGCGCCGGGAATCATGGTCCGCTGCATCTCGAGCCACAGGTCGTTGCCTTCGCGGGTTCGCTCGCCCACGCCGGCAAAGACGGAATACCCGCCGTGCCGCGTCGCGATGCGGGCGATGAGTTCCTGGATGACGACCGTCTTGCCCACGCCGGCGCCGCCGAACAGGCCGGTCTTGCCGCCGCGGACGAAGGGGCACAGCAGGTCGATGACTTTGATGCCTGTTTCGAACATCTCGCTCTGCGCGATCAGATCGACCAAGCGCGGCGGCTCGTGATGAATCGATCGGGTGGTCTTGGCGTTGACGGGGCCTCGATTGTCGACCGGGTCGCCGAAGAGGTTCAAGACTCGCCCCAGCGTCTCTTTTCCGACCGCCACCTTCAGGGGGCCGCCCGTGTCGATGACGTCCGTTCCTCGCTTGAGGCCCAGCGTGCTGCCCAGCGCCACGGCACGGACTCGGCCGCCGCCGAGGTGCTGCTGTACTTCGCCCTGGAGCTTCTTGGGCTGACCGTTGAAATCGTAATTGATCTCCAATGCGTTGTTCAGAGCCGGCACTTGTTCCGGCGAGAACCGGGCGTCGAAGACGCTGCCAATGACTTGTGTGAGTTTTCCTGTGTTCACTCCAACGTCCCCATTCCACTGACGATATCAAGCAATTCGGACGTAATCTGACTCTGTCTGGCGCGGTTGTAATCCGTGGTGAGCTGCCGAATCATTTCCTCGGCGTTCTCCGTCGCGCTCCTCATGGCCACCATCCTCGCCAGGTGCTCGCTCAGGATGGCGTCGAGGAAGCAGCTCTGCATCGAATAGTGCATGAGCATGCGGGCCAGGCTCTCGACGATTGCGTTGGCCGAGGGCGACATGTGGAAGTTTTCGAACGTCAGGTCCCACGGCCAGATCACCTGGGCCCGCGTCGTCAGATCGTCCACCAGCTCCAGCAACGGCAGGATTGTCAGCGTCTGCGCGTGCTGGCTCGACGCCGAGTAGAACCGCATATAAACGATGCCCAGGGAGTCGAGGCTCCCGGACATGTACTGATCGATGAAATCGTCGGCGATCGCGCGAATCTGAAGGTCGCCGGGCATTTCCTCGAGGTCCGTGTACACCTTGGCGGGCGTCAGGCCGTGGAACGACAACACGGTTTCCAGGCGGCTTCGCGACATGTAGATGTCCAGCTTCTTGCCGCGGGCCTTGGCCTGCTGCACGTGGACCTCCAACAGACGGAAGATCTCCGAGTTGTACGACCCGCACAAGCCTTTTCGCGACCCGATCACCAGGATGGCCGTCCGACCCGAGTTGTTTTCCTTGAGCAGGGGATGGTCGATGGGCCGCTCCGGAGTCGCCAGGAGATAGGCGATCCGAGCCAGGGCATCCCGGTAATCGCCCGTCAGAGCCCAACGGCCCGAATAGGATTTGTACCGGGCCGATGAGATCATCTCCAGCGTCCGGGTCATCCGGGCGATGCTGTCTACCGCCTTGCGGCGAACGAAAATCTGGCGAATCGAAGCCATGGATTCAGATCAAATCCAAAATTCGAAACTCGAAAAACCCAACCGATCGAAATCGGCGTTTCACAACGCAGGCACGCACAGGCGGCAGGGACCCTGTCGCTCAGGCTCTGCGCTTTATTGTCCTCTGAACGTACCCTTGAACTCGGTGATGCTTTCTGTGATCTTGGCCGTGAGTTCGGGTGTGAGCTTGCCGGTCTTGTTGATCTCACCGATCAGGTCCGGGTGTCGCTCGTTCATCCAGCGAAGCATGTCGCCCGTGAAACCGGTGACGGCCTCCACGGCGACGTCGTCCAGCAATCCGGTCGTGCCGGAGAGAACGGCGACCACCTGCTCGCCGATGGACATCGGGGCGAACTGCGGCTGCTTGAGCAACTCGACCATGCGGTTGCCCCGGTCGAGCCTGCGTTGCGAGGCGCGGTCGAGTTCGGTGCCGAGTCGGGCGAAATCTTGGAGTTCATAATAAGCGGCCAAGTCGATGCGGAGTCGGCCCGCCACTTTCTTCATGGCCTCGACCTGGGCGTCGCCGCCGACGCGGCTGACGCTGACGCCGACGTCGATGGCCGGCCGGACGCCCGCATGGAACAGGTCCTTCTGCAGGTAGATCTGGCCGTCGGTGATCGAAATGATATTCGTCGGAATGTAGGCCGAGATCTGACCTTCGAGCGTTTCCACGATCGGCAGGGCGGTGAGCGAACCGGCGCCGAGTTCTTCCGAAAGCTTGACGCTGCGTTCGAGGAGTCGGCTGTGCAGATAGAAGATGTCGCCGGGATACGCTTCCCGTCCGGCGGGCCGCCGGAGCAGCAAACTCAACTCCCGGTAGGCCACGGCGTGCTTGGTCAGATCGTCATAGATGCACAGCGTGTCGCGGTGCTTGTCGTACATGAAATGCTCGGCCACGGCGCAGCCGGTGTAGGGGGCGATGTACTGCAGCGGGGCGCTGTCGGCCGCGGAGGCGGCGATCACGATCGTATACTCCATCGCGCCGTGCCGGCGCAGGGTGTCGATCACCTCCGCGATCGTCGAGTCCTTCTGGCCGATGGCCACGTAGACGCAGACCACATTCTTGCCCTTTTGATTGATGATGGTGTCCAGGGCGATGGCGGTCTTGCCGGTCTTGCGGTCGCCGATGATCAGCTACCGCTGGCCCCGTCCGATGGGAATCATCGCGTCGATGCTCTTGAGCC
>CALMMH010000110.1 GCA_937868145.1 uncultured Phycisphaerales bacterium | reverse complement strand
CCCGGCACATTGTCGCCAACATCTTCGGGCTCCTTGCCGTCACGGGGCTGTCGCTTGTCGTTCCGCGGATCCTGCAGCGGGTGATCGACTACGGGCTCTTGCAGGGCCAGGTCGGGTACCTGGCCCGCGCGGCGCTTCTGCTGCTCGGGCTGGGGACTGCCATTGCCCTGCTCAATCTTGCCCAGCGCTATCTCTCCGAGTGGACCGCGGCCCACATCGGGTACGACCTCCGCAACGCCATGTATGACCGCATCCAGCGCCTGCCGTTCACGTTTCACGATCACACGCAATCGGGCCAGCTGATCACCCGCTGTATCGAAGACGTGCGCTCCGTCCAGGACTTCTTCGGCAGCAGTATCGTCGAAATCGTCCAACTGCTGCTCCTGTCGGTCGGGGTCATCGCCATGATGGTCTCCATCGACAGTCAGCTTGCGGTCATTGCGCTCCTGCCGTTCATCCCTCTGGCTATCGTGACATCCCTCTTTGGTGACCGCGTGACGAAACTGTTCTACAACGTCGATCTGAGCCTCGGTGACCTGTCGACGCGCCTCCAGGAAAACGTTGCGGGTGTGCAGGTCGTGCGGGCCTTTGCGCGCGAGGCGTACGAGATCGAGCGCTTCGACGAAAGCAACCGCAGATATTTCGAGTCCCGCCTGAAGGTCATCCACGAATGGTCCAAGGTCATGCCGACGACGACCCTGCTCATTGCTCTCGGCACGATCCTCATCCTGTTCTTCGGCGGCCAGATGGTCATCCGGGGCACGATGACGATCGGCGAGATCGTGGCCTTCAACTCCTACATGCTGATGTTCTCCGGACCGGTCCAGGAGATTACCTGGCTGGTCAACGGCGCGGGCGAGGCGGCGGCCGGGGCCCAACGCGTGCGCGAAATCCTCGACCACGAACCGGAGATCCAATCCCCGACGGATGCGGTGACACTCCCAACGCTCAGCGGCCGTGTCGAATTCCGCAATGTATCGCTTCGGTATGAAGGTGAAAAATCCTCCGCCCTGACCGGCATCGACCTGAGAGTCGAGCCCAACCAACTCGTCGCTCTGATCGGCCAGACCGGCTCCGGCAAGACCTCGCTGGTAAACCTGATCCCGCGCTTCTACGATGTGACCGAAGGCGCGGTACTCGTGGACGGCGTGGACGTCCGTTCGGTGGATCTCATCTCGTTCCGTCGCCAGATCGGCATCGTCCTGCAGACACCGCTCCTCTTCTCCGACTCGATCAAAGCCAACATCGCCTACGGAAGGCCGGACGCGGGCGATGAGGAAATAGTCGCCGCGGCCAAGGCGTCCCAGGCGCACGAGTTCATCATCAACCTTCCCAACGGGTACGAGACCGTCATCGGCGAGCGCGGCGTGACGCTCAGCGGCGGGCAGCGTCAGCGGGTGGCGATTGCGCGCGCCCTGTTGATGGACCCCCGGATCCTTATCCTGGACGACTCGACCTCGTCGGTCGACACGCAAACGGAGAGGATGATCCAGGAGGCCTTGGAGAACCTGATGAAGGGCCGCACGACCTTCGTGATCGCGCATCGCCTGGCCACCGTTCGCCGTGCGGATCTGATCCTTGTGATGGAAAACGGCCGCATCGTCGAGCGCGGGAAGCACGATGATCTGCTCGCAACAGGCGGTCTGTACAAGGCGATCCATGATCTGCAGCTCCAACAGACGAATCAGTTCGCCAAGGGGGAGCGGCCATGACGACGATAACACCGCCCGCATATGTGACCCAATCGGAGGAGGAGTACGACAAGGGCTACGACCCGAAGGTCGTCAGCCGGCTGTCTGTCTTCGCGCGGCCCTATGCCGGGAAACTCCTGGTGGCCGTCCTTCTCATGTTCGCGGCCTCCGCGGCGGCGGTCGCGGGACCGTATTTCGTCAAGATCGCCATCGACAGCGGTCTCACC
>CALMMH010000109.1 GCA_937868145.1 uncultured Phycisphaerales bacterium | reverse complement strand
AACAGCAAGGGAGACCACGCCGGGTACGTGTGCGACAACTACGCCTGGGCGTTCGAGCTGTGCAGGCGGGTGAGTTCGCCACGGTTCAAGATGCTCTTCGACATCTACCACATGCAGATCATGGAAGGCGACCTGATCGCGACGATCAAGCAGAATATCCAGCACATCGGGCATTTCCACACCGCGGGTGTCCCGGGCCGCCACGAGCTGGACGAGAACCAGGAGATCTATTACCCCGCCGTGATGCACGCGATCGTCGAGTCCGGCTACCAGGGCTACGTGGCCCACGAGTACTCGCCCGTGCGCGACGCGATTCCGTCGCTCGTGCAAGCCGTGCAGGCGTGCGACGTGTGAGAGACGCAGAGGCGACGCGCCCGCTCGGAATGCCGCCGCAAGGCGTTATCCATGCGAAAGTCCACTCGCACAGGGCCGCAAAGCCGGCGTCGTGTACGACGCGAAAAATCTGTGATGATTCGGATTTTTCTCTTGATTTCTTTCCGGGGGGGGGCGCAAAATGCTATTATTGATGAGAGTTCTGCACCTTTGATGATTGCACCTTCGGCGACGGGATATTGAAATCGGCGGTGGCGGATTCTGTTTGGGGTCCGTCGAAACAGAGGAGTCCTTCCGGGAGAAAGGACCAAAGCGATGGGTCGTCGCGAAACACGAAGAAGCAACGGCACAGCGGCGGGAGAGGATCCCGGCGGCTCCTGTGGGAGAAAGGAGCGGATGCGATGGCTGGATGGGAGAAAGGGACGTCGGCAAACAGGCGAGTTCTTGTCGTTATTCCGACCTACAACGAATGCGACAGCATCATCCGACTGATTCCGCTCGTGCTTGAACAGGCCCCGGAGTTGGAGATCCTCGTCGTGGACGACAATTCCCCCGACGGCACGGGTGCGCTGGTTGAGCGGTTCGCGGAAACCGCCCCGCGAGTGCATCTGCACAAGAGAGGTCGCAAGCTCGGCCTGGGAACCGCCTACGTCGCCGGGTTCCGCTTCGCCTTGGAACGGGACTACGATCTCGTCTTGGAGATGGACGCGGATTTTTCCCACGATCCTCGCGAGATCCCTCGTTTCCTCGAAGCCGCCGTGGAAGCGGATCTGGTGATCGGGTCCCGGTACATCAGCGAAGGAAACACGCGGAATTGGCCCCTTCGCCGTCGGCTTCTCTCGCAATTGGGGAATCTCTACGCCCACATGGTCACGGGCATGTCCGTGCGGGACGCGACGAGCGGCTACCGATGCTACCGACGCTCTCTCCTCCAGCGACTCAATCTCGACCGGATCTCCTCCAACGGCTACGCGTTCCAGATCGAAGTCGCCTTTCGTGTGTGGAAGCTGGGCCTGCGGATCCGCGAGATTCCGATCCTGTTTGTGGACCGGGTCGCCGGGCAGTCCAAGCTGGATCGTCGGATCGTCTGGGAGGCACTGTGGAGACTCTGGCGTCTTCGCCTGCTCTCTTTGGCCCATCGCCTCTAGCCGCGCAAGATGGGTCTGGATTGGAAGGTTTGTCATGATTTGTCGCAATCTTCGCTTGACGGAACGAGTAAGAAGAGGATAATAGAATATGTGGCGTGACTGTATCTTGAGAACACGGCGGAAAGGACGCGGAGAATCGTGCGAGAGCTTCCGTTCATGAATGCAGAAGCAAAAGCTATGGGCAGAAACCGACGAAGCGAAGGCTCACAGGGATTCACTCTCATCGAATTGCTGGTGGTCATTTCCGTTGTCGCACTTTCGATGGCGATTCTCATGCCAGCATTGCAGCGTGCCAAGAAGCAGGCCCGGGCCGTCGTGTGCCAATCCAACTTGAGGCAGTGGGGCACCATCTTGGCGACGGACGTCAGTGAAAACCAGGGGCGCCTGTTCGGCGACGGTCGCATCGATGACCAGCTTGCCCTTATGGCTGGGCGGA
>CALMMH010000108.1 GCA_937868145.1 uncultured Phycisphaerales bacterium | reverse complement strand
CGATAAACTGCTTGGAGTACCGATCGCGGACCAGTTCGGCTCCGTGGTTTGTGCAAAGCGCGGTCATGGCGTCGCTGGGTTTGTACGCGACGACGATCAGTCGGGCGCCGGCCTCCAACAGCGACGTGGCCTTGCGAACTGCGACGGCGCCGCCGCCGACGACCACCACCCGTCGTCCTCCGAGCTCCACGAATATCGGGTACTTCGCCATAGAGTACATTCTACCAGAACGGTTATCGAAGCAACACTCCATTCCTTGGATCTCACCGAATCTGTGCCCAAAGAATGTACGCCTGCGGCCGGCGGCCGTTCAACAATGTCCGGATTGCGAGATTTGACTTCGCGAAACCGCCGGCGTGCTGTACACTCCCGCAGAGACGGTGGATTCAGGAAACTCCGGAGGTCAAACGTGAACCGATTGCGTGCACCGCTCAGGGAGGACGACGTACGTCAGCTCAAGGCGGGCGATGAAGTCGCCATCGACGGGATCATCTATACGGCCAGGGATATGGCCCACAAGCGATTGTGCGCCGCCCTCGACCGGGGCGAAGAATTGCCGATAAAGCTGGAGGGGGCAATTCTGTACTTCGTCGGCCCCACACCGGCTCGGCCGGGCAGGGTGATTGGCTCGGCGGGTCCGACGACTTCGGCCAGGATGGACCCCTTTAGCCCGAGGCTGATCGCTCACGGCTTGCGGGCGATGATCGGCAAGGGTTATCGCAGCGACGAGGTCCGCCAGGCGCTCAGACAGTACGGGGCGGCTCATCTGGCTACGCTCGGCGGGGCGGGCGCACTGCTGAGCCGGCACATCGTCCGAGCGGAGGTTGTCGCCTACGAGGACCTCGGCACCGAGGCCATTCGCCGGCTGGAGGTGGTTGATTTCCCCGCCGTGGTGGCTTATGATGCGGCCGGCAACAGCGTTTACGACAGCATAACGACGAAAACTCAGTCTGGAGCATGACATGAAAACTGCGTTGCTTGGGCTCTCGCAGTCCGGCAAGAGCACGATCTTTTCCGCGATCAGCGGCAAGGCAATCCCTCCGATGGGACTCAACAACATCGAGGAGGCCATTGTGCCCGTCCCGGATGAGCGATTGGTGTGGCTTGAAAAACTGTACAAACCCCAGAAGCTGGTCCGAGCGACGATCGATGTCCTGGATCTGCCGGGCTTTAGCTTCACGGATGAGCACGGCCGAACCGCGGCCAGGCGGCTGATCGGCCAGGTCCGGACTGTGGACATGCTGGTCATGGTGATCCGGGCGTTCGAGGACCCGTCAGTGCCTCCATACCGCAACAAGGTCGATCCGAAACGCGATTTGGTGGAATTACAGACCGAATTGCTGCTCTCAGACCTCGAATTGGTCACGACGCGAATCGAGAAGCTGGAAAAGCAGGTGACCCGGCCCACGAAGACTCAGGCCCAGGACAAGGCGGAACTGGCTTTGCAGAAGCGACTTCAGGAAGCCATCGAGTCGGAGAAGCCCATCAGCTCGGCCATCGAGAATGAGGATGAGTTAAATATCATCAAATCGCTGGGCTTTTTGACGCTCAAACCCATGGCGGTGGTCATGAACGTGGGGGAGGATCAACTCGACAAATCCTTCGATCTCGGCCAGGTCATGGGCGGTGCGGTGCCCGTGGTGAGCCTGTGCGCCAAGTTGGAGCACGAGTTGGCCCAGTTGGATGAGGAGAGCCGGACCGTGTTCAAGGCGGATCTGGGGATCACGGAATCCGCGGCGGAGAAGTTCGTCAAGATCTGTTACTCGGCGCTGGGACTGATCAGCTTTCTGACGGTGGGTCCGGACGAGGTCCGGGCGTGGCCCATCCGCAAGGACACCTCCGCTTTGGATGCGGCGGGCAAGATCCACTCCGACATCAAGCGGGGTTTCATCCGGGCCGAGACTATGGCCTACAGCGATCTGAAGACGCTGGGCGACGAAAAGGCGGTGAAAGCTGCCGGCAAGATGCGGCTCGAAGGCAAGGAATACATCGTCAAAGACGGCGACATCATCAACTTCCGGTTCAACGTGTAATCCGGTCTGCCACGCATCAGGCGGGGCGTGTAGGGTGGGTTCTTAACCCATGCGTCATCCGGTGGTTACAGGAGGTCTGTGAGCTTATGAAAGCGGCTGTGCTAACGGGAATCCGTCGGATGGAAGTGCGGGAGGTCCCCGATCCGAAGATCGAGAAAGACACCGACGTCCTGCTCAAGATCGAGAAGGTGGGCGTCTGCGGGTCGGACGTGCACTACTTTGAGACCGGACGTATCGGTTCCCAGGTGGTCCAGTTCCCGTTCATCGTCGGTCACGAGTGCGCCGCGACGGTGGCTGCTGTGGGCAAAGCCGTCGAGCACGTCAAGCCGGGGGACCAGGTTGTCGTCGAGCCTGCCGTTCCATGTCATCGGTGCGATCAATGCAACAAGGGCCGGGAGAACACCTGCTTTCACATGCGATTTCTTGGCACCCCCGGTCAGGGCAACGGCTGTCTAAGCGAGTTCATCGTGATGCCGGAGGAGTGTTGTCTGCCGATGGCTGGCAGGATCACCATCGAGCAAGGCGTGCTCTGCGAACCGCTGGCGATTGGCGCCTATGCAGTCAAGCAGGCCGGCCTATTTCCGACCGCGGATGTGGCGATTCTTGGGGCCGGACCGATCGGTCTCAGTTGCATGGTCTTCGCCCAGGCAGAGGGCGTGCGAGCGTGCTACCTTACGGAGAAGATCGACGCACGTGTGAAAGTGGCCCAAAAGGGCGGCGCCACCTGGGTGGGCAACCCGGTCAAAGAGGATGTAGTGGCCTCGATCCTCAAGCAGCAGCCGCTGGGGATGGATGTGGCGTTCGAGTGCGCCGGTCAGCAGGAGACCATCGATCATGCGATCGACCTGCTCAAGCCCGGCGGCAAGCTCCTGCTGATCGGAATTCCGCGGGAGGACCGGATTTCTTTCGCCATCGACAAGATCCGCCGCAAGGAGATCACGATCATCAACGTTCGGCGGCAGAACGGCTGCACCGGCAGGGCCATCGATCTGGTG
>CALMMH010000107.1 GCA_937868145.1 uncultured Phycisphaerales bacterium | reverse complement strand
GGGAAGCGCGATGCCGAAGGCGCTCTCGAAGGTGTTGTCGTCGGACGAGCACATCTGGGCCTTCACCCGGATCGGCAGGTCACGCCCGGACTTGGCGCTGGCCGGATCGTAGTTGAACGTCAGTCTCACCGGACACCTCACGGCGATGGTCCCCGACGAGAACCGAAACCCAAACTGCAAACGGGTCACCTGCTGCGTCCCGAGGGGCATCCACGGCGACCAGTATGTCTCCGGGATCGGTTTGCCCTGGAAACTCCATTCGATCGGCGTAAACTCATGCTCGACCTGCAGCCCGGCGGCCGGCGTCTGCACGATCCACATCGCGACGAAAAGGGGTATGACGTGTCTTGCACTCATCAAGTGTCCTTCCCTAAAGGATGGTCATGTGCACAGATTCGCTACTTATTCTATCGGCATTCCACCCCACCAAGCTGAAGTGAAAAGCCCCCAGGGTGAACGGTTCCGCGGGTTCCGTCCGATGGATCGCTCACATTGCGAGTACATCGCACGGCGGCGAATTCCCTTATCATCTTGACCCTTCGCGGGCGTTCGATACGATGGGAGGCTTTCGTGTTCGATGGCCGGCCGTTCGGAGTCCGTGCGTGGCAGTCCGGGGTCGGGCCGTTTTGTGAAGGATCTAATTGGATGACAAGCAGCAGCGGCAAGCTGGGTGTGATTTTCGATATGGATGGCGTCCTCGTCGATACGGGCTGGGCCCATCGACAGGCGTGGTTCGATACGGCGGCGAAGGAGGGCTTCCCGATGTCCGACGAGTTCTTCTGGGGCACGTTCGGCATGCAGAACGCGGCGATCCTGCCGATGCTGAAACCGGGCATCTCGCAGGACGAAATCAAACGACTGGCGGACTGGAAGGAGCAGCGATACCGCGAGGTCGCCAAGGCGCATCCGGATCTGGCTCCCGGAGCCATCGCCCTGCTCAAAGACCTCAAGCAGAACGGGTTTCGCCTGGCGATCGGGTCGTCCGCGCCGCCGGAGAACCTGGATGTCTTCTGGGATGCGCACTCGCTGGCCGATTACTTCGACGCCCGCGTGACGAGCGAACAGGTCACCGAAAGCAAGCCCGCGCCGCAGACGTTCCTCAAGGCGGCCGAGAAACTCGGACTGCCGCCCGCGAAATGCGCGGTAGTTGAGGATGCGGTACAGGGCGTGCAGGCCGGCCGAGCGGGAGGCATGGTTGTCGTCGCCGTGACGACGACGCACAAGCGGGAGGAGTTGGCCCATGCGGACTACATCGTGGGCGGCCTGACCGACCTGAAAGCGGCGGATTTCCTCCGACTGCTGAAGGAGAGGACTCGCTGAGATGTGGCCATCGAAAGACCATACCCATTCTCACGCCGTGATTTACGTCAAGCTGGTTCTCACCGCTATCTTCTGGGGAGGGACGTTCATCGCCGGCCGGCACGTCTCGAAGCATATGGACCCGTTCACAATCGCGTTCCTGCGATTTGCGATGGCCTCCGCGATATTGCTGGCCCTGCTCTGGAGCCAGGAGGGCCGACTGCCGCGACTGACTCGCGGCCAGTTCGTTCTCATCATCTTGCTGGGCGCCACAGGCGTCTTCGCCTACAACGCCCTCTTCTTCAGGAGCTTGCGGCTGATCGAGGCCAGCCGGGCATCGCTGATCGTCTCGATGTCTCCGGCTCTGATCGCGGTGGCGTCGGCCCTTTTTCTCCGCGAGGGAAGTGGAAGGCTGCTCGCCCATCCGTTGCGGGTGGTTGGCATTCCTTTGTCAGTGCTCGGCGCGGTCGTGGTCATCTCGCAGGGCGACTTGCGTCAGATATTCACGGGCGGCGTCGGCCTGGGCGAACTGTTCAGTATAGGCTGCGTGCTGAGTTGGGTGATCTATTCCGTGCTGGGCAAGGTCGCCATGCGACAATTGTCGCCTCTGACGGCGGTCGCCTATTCCTCGGCCATCGGCGCCCTGGCCCTGGCCGTGCCGGCGGGGATGGAAGGACCCGCCAGGAACCTGGGCAGCGTCTCCTGGATTGACTGGGCATCGATCGCTTACCTGGCCGTGTTCGGAACCGTCCTGGGATTCGTGTGGTTCTACGAAGGCGTGCAACGGATCGGGGCTCCGCGCGCGGGCCTGTTCATCAACTTCGTCCCGGTCTCGGCCGTGATCCTGGCGGCCGTCATCCTGCACGAACCGATCACATGGTCGCTGGCGGTCGGAGCGGCACTGGTCCTCTCCGGCGTATTTCTGACGAATCGCTCATCGAAAACCGAGTAAAACC
>CALMMH010000106.1 GCA_937868145.1 uncultured Phycisphaerales bacterium | reverse complement strand
GAGACATTGCACGCGGCGTGCACAGAATTCCTCTGCATGCGCTGCCTCCGGGACGGCGCACGTACTGCGCTTCGTCCCATTCGAGCTGTCGCAGACTCCGATTTGCGGGAAGAAAAGGCACAGGTCACCTTCTTCTATACCAGATTCTCGGACGGCGTTTCAAGGGGAATCCGAACCGAAACCATGGTCTATGCAGCAGTTACCGCAATATGGCGTACAGCCGACCGCCCTGCGAATCAAAAGGGCCAGCGTTGCCCACTCCCCAGGCCACTCGACGGACGGCCTCCCTGCGGGACGTCGCGACGAGCGCAAAAAAAGAAGGCGTTGCGAATCCACTTGGACCCGCAACGCCTTTGTTCACCCTTCCGCGCAAATGTCGCGCGGCTCGATGACGCCAATGCTCGGACGTCAGCTCTTACTTGAACTGGTGAATGATACCGACGAGCACGGCGTGCGTCTCATCGTTCGTATCGTTGTAGTCGCCGCCGTACAGCGTATAGCGATACTCGGCGTAGAAATCGTTGTTCTCGTTCAACTCGAAGCGAACGCCTGCGATCGGCCCATACCAAGTCCCGTCGTACGTGTCGTCGCCCACACCGGCAGTATCATAGTCGGTCTTGTCCCAGGAATAGCCAACCCGGCCGCCGACGTACGGCACCCACTGATTCGTGGGCATGAAGTGGTACTTGCCGAAGAGGCCCAGACCATAGCCAACGCTCTCATAGCCGCCGGCGCCGCCGGTGGAGTCTTCATCCGTCCAATCGACGCCCAAGCTGACGCCGGCCTGGATGTTGTCGGTCAGGAAGTACCCCAACCCGATCTCGGCGAAGAGATCGACGGAGTTCCCGTTGCCCCCGTCGCCGTTGTTCGACTCGAAACCGGCGAGGAAGTCCAGTTCCGTGTCCCCCTGCTGCACAGAAGCATTCGCGACGCCGACCAGTGCCAGACTTGCCACAGCCAGAAGAACTACACCGTGTCTCATACTACTTTCTTCCTTTCACACCATATGTCATACACACCCGTGTCGGTTGCCAACGCAACCGCACCTACATTCAGAGAACAGATATGCGCCCCCGTCAGTGCGCGTCCATGACCGTGTGTTGTCACGGCCCCCCGACTCTAGAGATCGGCAGGAACACCCCAAATTCCCCAGGGAAATCTCAAAAAAAATGCAACGCACCCGCTGCGTGTCACGGCGTCGGGCACAGCGCGATGTTGGAGGATCGCCGTCAAAGGCATCGTCTCCTCTTTCATCGAGTCCTCCCCACAAAAACATAGGGGCCTCCCTTGTCGGGAGGCCCCTGTTGCCGTGATCGGAGAGAGATCCGATGGTTAGCTATTGATGATCTTGTCCGCCTCTTCTCTGTAGGCGTCCATGATGTAGGTGATGCCGGAGACCTTGGCCGCTTCCGGAGTCAGGGCCATCACGTCGTCCCGGCTGATCGTGGAGACCTTGAAGTTGCGGCTGCCAGCCATGAGCTGCTGGAGCCCGACCTTCATCTTGTCGGCATAGGTGTACAGGCCGACGGCGCCCAACGGGAGCTTCGCGACGGTGTCCTTGCCATACTTGGCCACGAGGTCCTCGTAGCTGACGAAGATTTCCTCGACCGTGGTGCCGAACTGGCTGACGGTCTTGGGCAGTGCGTCGGGACCTTGCTGGAGCCACAGGCCGATGTTCTTGCCGACCATGCCCGGGATCATCAGGGCCCGGCCCATGCAGACGGCCTTGGTGAACGGAGCGCCCATGGCCAGGACCTTGAAGACGTGGTCCTCGGAGCTGAAGCCGCCGGCGATGGCGATGTCCGGGACGAACTTGCCGCGGGCCGCGAGCTTCTGGCAGAGGTCATAGGTCATCGACTGGAGGTAGAACGTCGGGACGCCCCACTCCTCCATCATTCGCCAGGGGCTCATGCCGGTGCCGCCCGGAGCGCCGTCGATGGTCAGCAGGTCGAGCTTGGCGTCGGAGGCCCACTTGATGGCCATGGCCAGCTCGCGCATCGGATAGGCGCCGGTCTTGAGAGTGACGCGTTTGGCGCCGAGCTTGCGAATCCGCTCGACTTCCTTCATGAAGCCGTCCTGGTCGACGAATCCCAGACGCGAGTGCCGCTCAAAGTGCTTGAGGGCCCCGTCCCTGAACGCGGCCTGGTTGGCCGGATTCGAAGGGTCGGGGGTGACCAGATAGCCTCTCTTCTGGAGTTCCAAAGCCCGTTCGAGCGAGTCGACCTGGATCTCGCCGCCGATGCACTTGGCGCCCTGGCCCCACTTGAGCTCGACGCACTCGACTCCGAGCTGGTCGACCACGTACTCGGCCACGCCCAGGCGGGTGTCCTCGACGTTCATCTGAACGATCATGTCGCCGTAACCTTCATGGTATCGGCGGTACTGCTCGACGCGCTGGGCCATGTTCGGGGCCTTCTTCACCTTGCCCTGAGCATCCAGCTCCAGACCCGGATCGATTCCGCAGACGTTCTCGCCGCAGACGATGGTGATGCCTGCGATCGCAGCGCCGACCGCGAAATGCTCCCAGTTCTTGCGGGCGATCTCGGTGGACCCGAGGGCGCCGGTGAAGATGGGCAGCTTCATCTTGACCTTGGTCTTCACGCCGTACTGGATTTCCGTGTTCACCATCGGAAACAGCGTGTTGTCCGAGTGGCCGATCTGCCCCTCGGGCAGACCCTTGGCTCCCAGCGCGTACCCGGCGATGTTCAGGTGCGAGTAGTCGATGGGGTAGTTCTTGTCGCCTCCGGCGGTCAAGGTGCCGAAGGGGCCGGGATAGATGACCTCCCGGCCGCGGAAGGTGGCCTTGAACGTTTCGCAGTTGCCGTGGCACCCGTCGATACAGCGCGTACAAATGCCCGAAACGGGCGATACGCTGCGGGAGCGGTTCGAAGTCTGCGTGGCTTCATTGGCATTGGGCTGTTGCAGATTCATTGCTCTACTCCTTCAACATTGTTTGGACTTGTTGCATTAGCGGATTTAATATTATGACTGCTGATCCCTAATGAGGAAAGCCGCTTATGGTGATATGTAGCATTAGGAACTCTAATAATGCATTTAGAAACGTTGAAGCTGTTTTGTGATCTGGCGGACTTCCGAAGTTTCTCCAAAACAGCGGAAAAACACCTCTTGAGCCAGTCGGCGGTCTCGCAGCAGTTGGCGCAGTTGGAATTGGCCCACAAATGCCAGTTGATCACGCGAAGGAAGCGCCCGATCGAGCTGACCCAGGCCGGCCAGGCGTTCTATCGGGCCGCCCGGGATATCCTCGAACGCTACGACCAGCTCAAAAATGAGCTGCACAGTCTCGACCTGGGCGTCGACATCCGGATCAACATCGCGGCGATCTTCAGCATCGGGATGCACAGCCTGAACGAGTACATCAAGAAGTTCATGCTCCGCTATCCGAACGTCAACGTGCACATCGAGTATTTCAGCGCCGACCGGATCTACGAGTTGGTCCTCGACGGCGAAATGGACATCGGCCTCGTCGCGGTGCCCAAGAAGGACAAGCGTCTGGACGTGTACGACTTCGAGGATGAGCTGCTGGTCCTGGCGTGCAGCCCGAGGCACCCGCTGGCCGGCGAGAAGAACATCGACGTTCACCGGCTGCAATTCGAGCGGTTCATCGCCTTCGACAAGGACGTGCCCACGCGGATCTGGATCGACGGGATCCTCTCCCGCTACAACACGGTGGTGCGGCCCGTGATGGAGTTCGACAACATCGAGACGATCAAGCGGGCGGTGGAAATCAACGCCGGCGTCAGCATTCTGCCCGAAGCGACGATCCTCCAGGAGGTCGCCAGCGGCACGTTGCGGGCCATCCCCTTCTCCAATGAGAAGTTCGTCCGCCCCACCGGCATCCTGGTCCGCAAGGGGCGGGCGATGAGACAGACCACCCGGTATCTGCTGAATATCCTGACGGAGCCGTCGCACTGAGTCCGCGGTCGCATGCAGGTCGGGATCCGACGCCGCAGGGGCCCCGTTTCCTCCGCAGGGCCGATAACGTTCGCCGAACGGCAAAAGCTTGACAAAACCTCACCGCTCGACCAACGTAGTAGTAAGGAAAGGGAGCACACCGAAAGGGTGTTGAGTCCTTTGTGAATTTGGATGGAATGGGCCGATCCTGGTATGCCGATTAGAGCCGTGATCTTTGACTTGGATGGGACGATCACCCAGCCGTACTTCGATTTTGACGCGATTCGGGAGGAAATTGGGATCGACCGCCATGGGGGACCCATACTGGAAGCCATGGAGAAAATGACGCCTTCGCAGCGCCAACGCGCCGAAGGCATCCTCCACTTCCACGAGGAAAAGGCCGTGACCGAGTCATCGCTCAATCCCGGAGCCCGGGAAACGCTCGATGCGCTGCACCATCGAGGCATCCGCGTCGGCATTTTGACCCGCAACCGCAAGAGCAACGCGCGGGCAGTCGCCGAAAAGCACAACCTGTGTTTTGACGCCGTGGTGGGCCGCGAGGACGGGCCGGTGAAACCCCATGCCTTCGGCGTCCTGCATCTGTGCGATCATTTCGCGGTCCAGCCGCCCGAGACGATGGTCGTGGGCGACTACCTCTTCGATCTGCTCTGCGCACGGGCCGCCGGCGCAATTCCCGTCCTGATCGCCAATCACGATCGGGCCGCCGAATTCGCCGTCCACGCAGATTTCACCGTCCAAACTCTCCATGAACTGCTCCCAATTGTCGATAATTACAATGTATAGGTGAATGCCGTGCTTGAACCAGGAGTCAGAATGGACAGGGTAGCCATAGCCGCAGTTGTCCTGAGTCTCGCAGCAGCCCAAGCGGCCTACTGCTGCAGCGCCGACCCCAATGTCGCCTCCGGCCAGAGCCGGGCGAGCGATGCAAACGAAGTCGACCGGGCGATCCAGAGCCTGCAAGACAAGGC
>CALMMH010000105.1 GCA_937868145.1 uncultured Phycisphaerales bacterium | reverse complement strand
ACTTGCTGTGGCATCGGTGCTTGCAGGCCCGAGATTCAATCTCTTCTTCGGCGACCCTGTGGAAGTGGAGGAGCGAAGAGAGGCGGAGAAGGCCCTCGGCGAGACGCGAGATCCATATGCGTCACTTGAACTCGACACGAAGCGCCTCAACGAATACTACGCGATCAATCAGTCTCAGGCACGCGGGAGTTTTCGCTGGGCCGTGTTTGCCATGTTCTGCGGTTTGGCGACGATCATCAGCGGAGTCTGGATCTTCTACCTGCGTAAAGACGTGCCCGACGCCTTTCTCACGTCCTTGTCGACCGCTGCCGGCGTCGTCATTAACTTCATATCCGGCCTGTATCTCTATCTTCACAACAAGACGCAACGCCGCTCCTTGTACTACTACGGGCAACTGGTCCGCCTCCAGCAGCTGGGACTGGCGGTACGCTTGGCAGAGAGCCATGAACAGCTCGCTGACAAGACCTCCGCCAAGAACAGGATTATCGACGAACTTCTGAGCATCGTGCGAAGCACGGCCGAACGTGACGCGGTGGACGCGCGTCAGGAGACGGCTGAGCCATGACGTGGTTGCTCGAAGGTCGTCGTCTAACCATGGCATGCACCCGGCGGTCCGTTACGCGGCCCGCGGGTGATGCCAAGCGTTCGGGTGGGATCATGAGAGATGCGGCCTACGTTGGCCGGGAGAGGAAACCGATGGTGGATTCCATGATGCGGGCGTGGAAGGCTTCCTGCTGGGTTTCCTGGCTCTGGCTTTGCAGGTCGTCGAGATTGGCCCGGCAGAACCGGCAGCCCAGCACGTTCAGATGAAACTCGACGTACTTGTGCCAGTCGGGCTCCAGAGTCCCGAGCATATAGGCCCCGATGGTGTTTCGCTTGGGACAACTGAACCGGTAGTATTCCCACAGGTCGGTCAGCAGAGAATCGGGAATCTCGGCCTCGGCGCCCGCGGGTCCCGACCTGCGGTCCGACGTCTCCAGCCTGCGGCCGATCTTCTCGCGAATCTGCTTGAGGTTGCGGTGCTTGATCAAGGCCACCGCCTTCTCGTCGAGTCCCATTCGTTTGGCCACGTCCTTGTTGGCGATTTGGCAATAGAAGAGCATCTCGATGATCTGGAGGTCGCGGAAGTTGAGGTTCTTCTTCAGGCCGTCCACCACGTCGGACAAAGCATCCGCGAGGATGGTCTTTTGCATGTCCTGCTGCTCGTCCGCCCGGGCGTACCAGCTCGCCGTCTGTTCGGGACTCTCGACGACGTCCAGCAGGTCCGAGGAGCCCTCCTCACGGTCGCTGTCCCAGGTGTCCTGGATCAGGCAGACTTTGCGGGCCCCCGCGCTGCGGTAGCTGTCGATGATCTTGCGACGGATGAGCGCGAACAGGTAGGTCTCGAGGTCGCACTCGCCTCGGTATCGGGCGATGCTGCGAAGGAAAGCGATGAAAGTCTCCTGGACGACGTCCTCCGCGTCGGCGCGCTGCGGGAGCTTGGCTCGGGCGAAACGCACGAGCCGGCCTCGGTATCGACTCACGAAGTCGGCCCACACCTGCTCATCGCCCTGCCGGATGCGATCCAGGAAGTATTGTTCACCTTTGGTTACGGCCATCGATTTGGATTTGTGATTGTTGATGTTTGATTTGTGATTTAAGAAGCCAGGACCAGCCTCTTCAAATCAACAATCAACCATCAAACCTCACACTTCACCTCATTGAACGATCATCAGGATCGCGACGACGGCGACGACCGCCAGAACGACGCCCGCGATCCTCAACGACCATTCATAATACCCGCGGGTGGCCATGTTGAGGAAGAAATAAATCGCGCCGATCAGCAGGAGCACGCCAACAGAGGACAACCCCATCCGGGCCCAGGTCATCCGCACCTCGCGGGTCTGATGCACCTTCGCGTTCGCCAACTGCCACAGCTTCGGGCCGGAGACGTCGATCAGCATCGCCTGCCGCCAGACCTTGCCGGCCGAAGTGTCGAAGCTCTGCACAAAGCGGTCCGTGATAAATCCGCCGTTGAGCACGTCCACGGTCGAGATCGGAGGCCGGCCCCAATCCGCAAGACTGCGGCCCGTCTCCCGTCCCAGCGCCTCGGTCAGCCGCGACCGTGCGTCGTCGAGCGACTGTTGATTCGCCTCGCTCTCGCTCGTGCAGGTCCCGTTGGAGCGGGCGATGATGAACGACTCGCCCGGCCTGGCGCTCGCGTAGGCGCCGAAACCCTCGACCCAGGACTTGTCGATGAATCGCGCCTCGGCGCTGGCGCGACGATCGGTGGCGGTGGAAGCCGTGGCTACGATCTGGGTGCTGTCCTGCGGATTGGGAAACGTGATCGTCCCGGCTTGGGCCATGTCCACTTCGAAGTGCCCCGGGACGACGCGGAAGGTCACACCCACCTCCTCGGGTTGGATGTTCCGCAAGTCGGCCTCGATGGAGCACCGCACATTGGTCAGTTCCTGCTCCAACGAGCGTCCGAACGTCGCAATGAGACTTCGCTCGTTATTTTCCTGGAAGAGGATGATCTTGACCGCCGCATTCGGATCGCCCGACACGGTGCGGATCGGATCCGCCATCCGCCGGCCGAGCGCCCTGGCGGCTGCGAGGCTGGACGGATACACGTCGGCCTCGAACTCCTGCTCGACGCCCTCGGACCAAATGGGCGACAGAGGCTCGGAGGAAGCGGGCGACGTTGCGAGCGTCGCGGAAGGCACACTGATGCGACTGTGCATGCCGTCGTACACGGCCTCGACGTCCCCGCCGATCATCGCGATGCCGTCATTGGACTGCGTTTGCTGCGGCACTGGGACGCCATAGACAGTCGCCTGATGCCGGCCGCCGGACACATGGACGAACGAGGCGAGCAGCAGCCCGACCCCGACCATCACGACGAGGGCAACGATCAGCCCGACCCCAACCTTGGGGGCCTTGGCCAGCAGGATCACCAGCAGAACGAACAGGAACGTCAACGGCACGACGAACAGCGGAATCGCCTGCGGGTGAGCCAACGCCCCTCCCGCGGCGAATCGGTACAGGAACAAGGGAGCCAGGAGAAGCAGCCCGCCGATGACCCACGCCCCGGCTTTCGGCGCCTTGTTGACCAGGATGATCAGCAGCACGAAGAGAAAAGTCAGCGGTACGATAACCATCGGTATGATCGAAGGATTCATAGCACAACTCCCTGCGGCGGCATCGGTGCAAAAACCGGCATCCGCCTCCGCGGCGGCCAGGACATCACAAACACGGAAACCAGCATGATGACCCCGGCCACCATCGCTTCCTCCTGGCTAAAGACGCGGAAGAGCGCGTCCATCGCCGGGCTCACCTGGTTCTGCTGAAAGAGATTGACGACGTTCTGGAGATCGCCTTGGGACATGACCTCGCTGCGGAAAAACAGGATCGCCCAGAAGAATCCAACGAGAGCCAACAGGGCTCGAATCAGGTGGGCGGGACCGTTCTTGCGGCGACCGATCATGATCAGGACCGCGGCCATGAACAACAGGACCCCAAACAACATGGTTCCGGCCTGCTCGACGATTCCCGGCCAGGTCTCTCCCAGAGCCTCTCGGATGTGCATCACCGGCTCCGCATTCGGCCAGGCCGCATTCGAAATGCTGGGCAAGTGCACCGCGATCGCCACCCCGATCACAAGCGCGGCGAAGGCAACGATGTGTCCCACCGCCGCGAACAGTCCGCCGAGCGGATCAAAGGGCTCGTACATCGTCGGAGCGCTCGCATAGGACGGCCACGAAGGCGTCTGAGCGACCGCCGGCTGAGGTTGTGGGCGAGGGCTCTCGACGGGCATCGCCGCAGGTTCCGGCGCAGCCGCCGCGGCAACCGCCTCGGGCTGAGTCTGAACAGGCATCGCGGCGATCTCGCTCGGATCGCTCCACATCACCAGCGGCAGTCCGTTCTTGTCCGTGAACTGGCCGACCGCGATCAGAATGATGTCGATGAGCTGCCCGATCCCGAGCAGACCTCCGGTGAAGAGCCACAGAACGCCGGTGCCGATCTTGCCGACGTAGAACCGGTGCAGGCCGCACAGACCGATCATCGGCCCCAAAACAGCCAACAGCATCGCCGTCAGCCGCTTGGCCGGGGAGACCGCCCCCGCCGGCGTGATCGGCGGCCGAGCCGTCTGCGTC
Source organism: uncultured Phycisphaerales bacterium (assembly GCA_937868145.1). Lineage (GTDB taxonomy): Bacteria > Planctomycetota > Phycisphaerae > Sedimentisphaerales > Anaerobacaceae > PLanc-01. The sequence continues at coordinate 6,635 of CALMMH010000105.1, read as the reverse complement.
TTGGTCACGTCCTGAACCCCGAACACCCTCGGCGGCACGAACAGGATCACAAAGAACAGGATGGCCGGGAAGATGATGAAGAACACCGCGACCGCGGCATCTTCATTGTAGAGCCTCATGGTGCCCAGGAAGATCGCAGATGTCAGACTGGCCTGGACACACAACAGCAGCAAACCCGGACGGATCAGATAGCGATACCATCCGGCGAAGGTCCGGCGGAACATCATGAGGAAACAGAAGATCGACAGAAGCAGAGAGTCGACCCCGAAACCAACGGCGAGCCCCAAATCATCGCCGCGCAGTCCCATGCCGGCCATGATCACGAGGAACAGACCCAAGCCCAAACTCAGCAGCCATCCGACCAGCCACTTCGTCGGAGTGCTCGGACTGACCGAACAGGCCGTCGGACCGGTCGGAACCGAGCCACGGCCGGAGCCCGCCTGGGCCGCGCCCCACTGCTGCGGCGAGGGAATCGCTGAAGCGGAACCGTGCGGGGACATCGGGGTCGCAGGAACATCGCCCACTTGCGGCGTCGCTGCCGCGGGAGTCGTCACGAACTGCCCCCACAGGCTGCGGGTCTGAACGACCAGCACGATGCCGGCCACGGTGCACGCGATGACCACGGGATTGGGGCCGAAGATGCCGCCGGAAACGAGGCCGAGCAGGCCCACCAGCATCGGCCATCCCAGCACGACCCGCTTGGGCCGCCGAGGGTCGGTGACTCTCGCCCAATCCACCAGCAGCATGGGCAACCCCAGGGCCAGGGCTCGGTTGAACCACGAGCCCACGAACAAAGGCATTCGCCCAAAACCGGAACGGCCGCCCATCGATGGAACGTCGAATACGCCGGCCAGGACGCTTCCAACGATGCCGGCGACAAAGGACGCACTAACGATGGCGCCGAACTTGCCCATCCCTTGTCGTTCCGTGTCGAGCGCAGCCCACCACTTTTGAAGGAACTTCGAGATGATGTTCGAGGCGATGCCGATCATGACGAAGGTGATCGCCGCGATCTTGAACATGCCCTCGTCGCCCTCGCCACCGCCTCCGCTGAGGAAGCCCGCGCCCAGGGCGGCGCCGGCCATCGTGATCAGAACCAGTTTCTTCCGCTGGTGCGGACTGAGCGGATCGGCGACCGCGGTCTGAGTCCGGCCGATCTTCTGGGCCCGCTCGGCGACCGTCTTGAGCTTCTCCGCCACCTGCTTGCCGATGACCTCGGCCTTCTTGGCGAACTGCTCGGCTCTTTTTCCAATCTCTTTGCTGAAGTCGCTGTCGGCATGGGCCGCCGGCTTGGCTTGGGCGGCGCCGCGAGCTTGGGCCGCTTGCATCTTCTGGGCGATGTGCTCTGCAACGACGGAGAGCTCCTCCGGCGCGAACTGCGACACGCTGTTGCGGACGTGCTCGGTGCCGAAGACGTCCTCGACCATCTCTTGCACGCTTTGGTATCGCTCGGCCGGGTCCTTGGCGAGGGCCCGCTTGATTACGCGGGCGAACGGCTCTTCGATGTTCGTCAGGTCCGGCGCCGCGGTCATGTGTTTCATGAGAATCTCGGCGGGACTGGCCCCCAGGAACGGGACCTGGCCAGTCAACATTTCATAGAGCAGAATGCCGAGAGCGTAGATGTCGATGCTCCGGTCGTACCGGCCCGCGCCGATCTCCGGCGCCATGTAGTGCACGGTTCCCACCGTGATGGTGTGGCTGCAATGATGGCTGGCGCTGATGGCCTTGGTCAGGCCGTAATCGCCGATTTTCACATAGCCGTTTTCGTAAAAGATGTTGCCCGGCTTGAGGTCGCGGTGCACGATGCCGCACTCGTGGAGGAACGAGAGGCCCTTGCCGATCTCGCGGAGAAAGAACGCCGACTTCTGCGAGCCCAGGCCGCCGGGGGACTCCTTGAGCAGGTCCGCCAGCGAAGGCCCCGCAACGTACTCCATGATGACGAAGGGCTTGCCCTGGTCGTTGTGCTTCACGTCGAACACGGTGACCAGGTGCGGGCTCTTGAGGTTCATGCACTGGCTGATGCCTCGCAGCTCGATCTGCTCGTAGCTTTGGACCGCCTTCAGCGCGACCTGCCGGCCGCTGTCGCTGATGGCGTAGTAGACCTCGCCGAAACCGCCCCGCCCCGCCGCTCGTTCGATCGTGTAGCCTTCGAGCGGCCGATCTCCATATTTGTATTGGTACGTGTCCATGGGTTTCTTCGCCGGATAAGATTCACACGTCTTGGTTTACGCTTCGAGTCTCGCCACCACCATCGAGAGCTTGCCGATCTCGACGGGTTTGCCCACGGCAAGACCCACGCTCGGATCCAAACTGCGCCCGTCCACAAGTATACTGTCCTGGGCCCGGCAAAGCAGCCGGCCATTTTGTGCAAAGAGCGCCGCCGGGTCTTTCAACTGGTCGGTGCGGATGTGATTGTTCGTGTACGGCCCAATCAGGATGTCGCGGTCCATCAGGACGATTTGGCGGATGTCGGGCCGGTTCAGGCGCGCCCCGGAAATCGTCAGCAAAGCCGTCGTGCTGGCGGGATTGGGAAGATGGAACTTCAGCGAGCATCGAGGCGACAAGGTGATCCGGTCGCCGTCGCGGAGCATCGCCTCGCCGACGGACTTGCCGTTGACGTCGATCGGCGTCTGCGACCGCACGAAATAGTCGCCGTCCCCCCGCTCGATCATGATCACCGGCGTGTTCGGGTCGGCCATCAGGCCCAGCATCGGCCGAGCCGAAGAGCTGATTGGACCGATCGTGACTCGCGGCTCCCGGAAGACCAGGAAGCTGCCCACGCCGTCGATCTGCATGACGAATTTCGACGGCAGAAAGTCGCTCTCCTGGTTCGGCATTGCCTGTTCTTGCATCCGCATTTTCGATTCACGTCGGTTCGTGGACGCCACAGCGGCATCCGCATCGAGATCACTCGCTCCCATGATCGACGCCGCATCCGCCAGCGTCAAGCCCAAAGGGCCGGCGTCCAGCTCATCATACGCCTCGGCGGCCCGTTTGATGTTGGAAATCGCCGAATCCAGCCACGCCGCCGACGGGCAGACCAGCTTGACCTTGCGAAGCAGCGGCAACGCCTCGCCGGGCTTGCCGGCGGCAACATGCTGAGCCGCCTGGCGGCATCGGGCCAACGCTTCGACCAGCTCGGTGAGCTCCGTCCCGTCTTTGCCAATCGGTGCAACCCGGCGTACAAAAGCCTGAGCGCGGTCGATGCGACCCTGCTCCAGATCCGACCGGACCCGCACGATGGTTTGAGCCTTGATCCGGCTCAGCAACTCGCCGGCCCGGCCGTTCTTGCTCTGGCCCAGGCCGGTGGTCCTCACGAGATCCATCGCCTCTTCGAGATCGCCTCGATTCAAAGCCGATTCGGCCTTGTCGACCGCGTCATCCGTCTTGAGGCGGGCCGCCGCCAACTCCTGGCGAACCAACTGGGCCCGGCCGTCGCCGGCGGACGCTTCGTCGAGAATGCGTCCGCCAACCGAAAGCCAGCCATCTTCAATACTCTGCTTGGCCTCTGCGACCCGCATCGCCTGCTGGTGGCAGTCCTGCTGGTTCTCCGTCATGGCCTCGCAGATCGCGGTGCGAAGCTGGGCGACCTCAGGCATCGTGCCGCCCAGCTTTTCCGCCTTGTTGCAATCCAGCAGAGCGGCTTGGAAGCGATTGGCCGCCAGGTGCTCCTGGCCCCGCCGAACGATCTCGCGGGCGAGCCGGCCGATGAGCCTCTGGCCGTACCTGTGGGATCGAACTTCATCCGCCTGGGCGATCTCGAAGGCTTCATCCAGCCGGCCGTCGGCCAACGCACACTCAGCTTGTCGGATTCGCAGGATTAACACGGCCAGAACCTCATCATTGATTATGGATTATTGACGAATGATTATTGGCTTACGGCCACGAATCATCCATTATCCTTCATCAATCATCAATCGGACATTGCCGGCTCTTCCGGCAGCACCGTTGTCGCCACAGCGGGCTCGTTGGTCCGGGCCTTGAAATAGTCGTCCACCTGGGCGACCAGATCGGTCTCGGCCACCGTTTCGACCTCGTCCACCGGAATCGAACCGACGAACTTGCTCTCGTGAGCCATCACTCGTTCGGCGACGTCCAGACGCTTCTGAATATCGCTGATGAGCTTCTGGGTCTGAGCCAGCTTGCTGCTGTCGACCTGGAACTGAGTGCCCGTCGCGGCCGCCTGAAGGGTCCGATACTGGCTGGCCAACGCCTCAATGCGGTCCTCAAGAATCCGCTTCTGGCTCTTTGTCTTTTCCAACATCTGCATGGCTGCGGTCAGAGACTTCTCGCGGGTATTCAGCAGCTTGACCCGGCTGGCCAGGACCATCTCGCTCTCCTTGAACCGCTCGAACCGGGCCGCCAGGTCCGCCTTCACCTCGGAACGTCCATAGTTCCTGCCGGCGAAGGAATACTCAACCCTGGGCTCCTCCAAGGCAACCCGCAGACTCTTGATCCTGTTCTCTTCATCCTGAAGAGCTTCGTGGCCCTTGGCGATCTCGCCTTTGAGGGCCGCCACTTCGACCTCTTCCTGGGCGATCAGGCGGATGTTGGCGTGCATCTCGGGGATGATCTCCTCGATCATATCCTTCGCCCGCCGAAGCTCGAACTCGACCGGAACCGAGTCCTTGACCGCCGTCCGCACGCCGCGAGCCGAGCTCTTGACGTAGCTGACCGCGTCTTTGCCGAACAGCATGCCCCCTACGAGGCCCAGCCCCACCACACCCATTACGCCCCACTTTGCCCATCTGAGAATCATAGTCGTGCTCCTTAAAAACCAAGCAACCCACATAGGTTTTGTTTCCAGCCGTAATACCGGCCACATTAGATTGGTCGCAACCCCCTAGCATTTATTGCAGGACCCGCCCGAGAATCCGAATCGAAAACCGCATTCTCGGACCTCGTAGGAGCGGCCAAGCGGTGATCGGTCCCCACCGCGTCGTCAATAAGGTCAACGCGGTCGATGAGGTCCCCTTCTTCCTTTTTGCGCAGATTCCTCGCTTTGACCGTGAAACATCCGTTCGAGTTGCGACTTCTATATTGAGAGCACCGCGGTGATCGGCCCGGCGACGGGCCTTCAAAAAACAGTGGCAGGTCGGCGGGCATCAAGCCGCCGGCGTTACCTGCCGGATATGGACTGCCTTTATCAGGTGAAGACACGAATGTGCGGCCTGTCCAGGGAGGGCATGACCATGAAACGCATCACCGTGAGCGATAAACGACAGATCAAGCAACTGCTGTACTGCGAGGGCGTCCTGGGCGTGAAAGACGACGCCTGCCCCGCTTTCGACGGCTTCGAGTTGTGGTGGTACGACAGGCAGCACGACGTCTGCCGATGCTGTCGCTCTCGCTGGTCGGACCTGAGAAGGCAGGTCGAAGGCCACAGCCTCGACGACGCGGCCGCAATCCTCTGGCAGAGCCGAAACGCCCTCTTCCTCCGCGACAGGCACCTGTCGGAAGATCATAAGCTGCTGCATTTGAACCACTTATGCAACTAGCCCGTCTCGCATCGACCGCCAACGAATCCCGTAGGGGCGGGTCCTTGTGCCTGCCCCTACCACCCCGCCCTCTCGAACGTCGCCATCGCGGCGTGAAACCCGCCGCTTGCGGATGCCCGCCGTTTCGGGTAGCATTCCCTTCTGAATAGGTGAATTTCACAGTTGTGCGAAGGGGAATGTTCCATGAAAGTCGTCGCATTCAACGGCAGCGCCCGCAAGGACGGTAACACCGCCATCCTGGTCCGGCAGGTCTTTTCCGAGCTTGAAAAGGAAGGCATCGAGACGGAGCTGGTCCAGTTCGCGGGCCAGACAATCCGCGGCTGCACCGCCTGCGGAGGGTGCTTCAAGAACAAGAATCAGCGGTGCGTCGTCGAGAACGACATCGTCAACGACTGCATCGCCAAAATGCTGGCCGCCGACGGAATCATCCTGGCCTCGCCGACCTATTTCGCGGACGTCAGTTCCGAGATGAAAGCCCTGATCGACCGAGCCGGCTACGTCGCCAAGGCCAATGCGGAACTGTTCCGGCGCAAGGTTGGGGCTGCGATCGTGGCGGTCCGACGAGGCGGCGAGATCCACGCCTTCGATACGATGAACCACTTCTTCCTCATCAGCCAGATGATCATCCCGGGCTCATGCTACTGGAACATGGGGTTCGGCCTGAACAAAGGCGAGGTCGAGCAAGACGAAGAAGGCCTGCGAACCATGCAACTCCTCGGCCAAAACATGGCCTGGCTGCTCAAGAAGATCAACGCCTGACGGTCATTCGCAGCGGCAAGCGTAGATCGAACGCTGGCTCCACTAGGTTACGGTGAAGGCTGTTCATGGCGTTGGAAACAGTCGGACGTTCCGATTGGTGCCGCTGCGTCTCCCGTATCCGCCAGTCAATGTCGTCGGCCCCATCCCGGGCAAATCGTAGTCGTTGCCATTCAGGGCATGGACCATGTCTATCATATACTTCCAGAACATGTCATGGGCATAACCTGCAGAGACTACGACAACTTGGTGATCCGCAAGAAAACCCGGAACCGGAACGCTGACTTCGCAGTCCGGAGGCAATATCTCTGTGAAATCAGCGTCAGTGTGCATCATCATGTAGCTGGTAGACGCCGAATATTCTGGGCAGGTCTGGCCGCG
>CALMMH010000104.1 GCA_937868145.1 uncultured Phycisphaerales bacterium | reverse complement strand
TACCCCCGCTACCGCGACCAGATCTCCGAAAACGCCGCCTTCGCAAGACAGTTCGGCGCGACAAAGGACACATGATCGCTTCCCCACATAAGTCAAGGCCCGTTCGTAGTGTGCCCGCAAGGGCATTTCTTCTGCTTCCGACGTGTGCGCCCGGGCAGAGAAGATAACGCCTTGCGGCGTCACTACGAACGCGTCGCAAATCCGTGTTTGGACACAATTCCGTCTCCTTGCCTTTTCAGCGAGGACAGGTAGAATGGAATCGGATTTCGCGTCGGCCGGTCCGAATTACGAATGATCGCGCGGCTGGGAGGTGTGCCATGGGAAGCAGGGATTCTCGCGTTTTCGTCGCGGTGTCTGCGGTGCTGGTGTTGGGGCTGGGAGTAGGCCAGATCGCTTCCGCAGAGGCGGAGCCGAACCTCGTCGGACATTGGAAGCTGGACGGCGCCGCCAACGACAGCACCGGCGTCAATCACGGCACGCTCTTCGGCAATCCTACCTGGGCGAACGACCCGCAACGCGGCTGGTGTCTGAACCTCGACGGCGAGGGCGACTACGTCGAGGCGGGAGACGATCCTTCTCTGACATTCAGCGACGCGATCACGGTCGCCTGCTGGATCAAGGTCCGCCAGTTCGATCGAAACTGGAATGCGATCATCACCAAAGGCGACGACTGGGTCCTGGCCCGCACGCGCGACGACAGCCGCGTCGCGTTTCTGTGCCTGGGACTGACCGGCGGAGGCTGGCCGGAAGTCTACAGCGGCGACGTGAACGACGGAGTCTGGCACCACGTCGCCGGCGTGTACGACGGTGCGGAACTGAGCCTCTATCAGGACGGCGACCGCGTTGACGCCAGGTCCCTGCACGGCAGCATCAACCGCAATTGGACCCGGGTCCTCATCGGCGAGAACGGGCAAACAGCAAACCGCTACTGGAACGGCCTGATCGACGATGTGCGACTCTACAGCCGGGCACTGGCGGCCGAGGAGATCGGCGTCCTGGCGGAAGCCCAGACCGTGGCTCCCCCGCCGCCACCGACTGCACCGCAAGGAGTGATCGCGGTCGGTCACGACAGCCGGATCGATCTTCGCTGGCCGCTCGACACAGACCCCAACGTGGAGGGCTACAACGTCTATCGAGCCGAGACGGCGGATGGCCCCTTCGCCAAGCTGAACAAGTCGGTGCACAAAACCTCCGTCTATAGCGACTTTTTGGGCGACAATGACCGTACGTACTACTACCACGTCAAGGCGGTGGCGATCCGTGGCGGCGGAGAGTCCGAGCCATCGAGCGTCGTCTCGGCGACTTCGTACGCGATGACCGACGAGCAGCTTCTCACGTCGGTTCAGGAGGCCACTTTCCGCTACTTTTGGGATTACGGCCATCCGGTCAGCGGCCTGGCCCGCGAAGGCTACGAAATGGGCCACAGCACCGACACCTGCACCTCCGGCGGCACCGGCATGGGCCTGATGGCGATCTGCGTCGGCGTCGAACGGGGATTTGTCACGCGTTCGCAAGCGGCCCAGCGAGTTCTGAAGATCCTGACCTTCCTCGATGAGAAGGCCTCGCGCTACCATGGCGCGTGGTCGCACTGGATTCTCGGCGGCACAGGTCAGACCAAGCCGTTCAGCCAGTACGACAACGGCGGCGACTTGGTCGAGACCGCATACCTGGTGCAGGGCATACTCACCGCGAGGCAATACTTCGACGCCAACGACCCTGTGGAGACGGAGATCCGTCGGAGAGCAACCACAATGTGGGAATCGGTCGAATGGAGTTGGTATCGCCAGACCTCGCGGGGCGACGTGCTCTACTGGCATTGGTCCCCTGCCTACGAGTGGAAGATCAACCACGCCATCCAGGGCTACAACGAATGCATGATCGCGTATCTGCTGGCGATCGCCTCGCCGACATATCCGATGCCGGCGACGTCGTACCGCAAGGGCTGGGCCAAGGCCGCCGACTACGCCAACGCCAATTCGTATTACGGCTACCGACAATGGGTAGGCCCGGAGAAAGGCGGGCCGCTGTTCTTCACGCACTACAGCCACCTGGGCTTCAACCCTCGCGACAAGAGCGACGGCTTCTGCAATTACTTCGACAACAGCCGGAACATCTCGCTGATCAATCGGGCCTACTGCATCGAGAATCCGAAGAAATACGCCGGCTACAGTGAGTTGGTCTGGGGTCTGACGGCCAGCTTCAATCCGTGGGGTTACTCCGCGCACTCCCCCACCAACGACAACGGCACGATCGCTCCCACCGCGGCCCTGAGCGCCATGCCGTACGTCCCGGCGGAATCCCTCGCGACGCTCAAGCACCTCTATCACACCTACGGCAAGAATCTGTGGGGTCCCTTCGGCTTCGTCGACGCGTTCAATCTCGCGGAGAACTGGTTCGCCCCGGGCTGCATCGCCATCGACCAGGGCCCGATCCTCATCATGATCGAGAACCATCGCACGCAACTGTGCTGGAACCTCTTCATGTCCAACCCGGAAATCCAGCCCATGCTCGATGCCATCGGCTGGGAGAAGCTGTAGAGAGGTCCGACGACAACAATCGGCCTGTGGAAAGCCCGTGGCTGCTACTTGGATCTTCTCTGTCGTGTATTGCGCGTCAACGCGTCTGCTACGGCCCGCTTGAAATGTCCCGGGGTATGGATCGAGAACTCCACGCCCACTCCCAGCGCACCAAACCCGGCAACAACATCCTCAGGTAGGTAGTAGCCGGCTACGGCAACGCGTTCGCCCGGCATGACCGCAAAAGTCACGCAGGCAAGTTCCACATCCCGATGCTCCACGAGAGATCGAAATTCCCTTTTGACAGGTTCGATTCTCCTCAAGATACTCCTCGCCTGTGTATCGAGTCGAGAGCGCGCCGGCCGTCCCTCGATGGCCCAATAACCCTGCACGGCCTTCTTGTTCTTGCCGAACCTGTCGCCGCGGCGGCATGAGCTATCCGGGCGAATCCCGAGTATTCTTGTGATTTGCTCCGGATCAAGTCGCCTTCCGCTCAGGGTCAGCATCACGCATCGAAACTGGTCTTTCATGTCGCGTCTGGAGCCGGAATCAGTCACCATAGAGAATCTCCTTCGCCTTGCCAAGACAAATCTCAGTTGAGAATGCTGTCGCAATGATACCGCTTCGCGGCAACAAGTAAAAGACCTCCTCACACAGGGCCGCGGCGACGCTGAGAGGAACTGGGACCCCGCCTACACACTTCAGAAAGGCAATTGGCATGCGGAGTGCAACGCGGCAATCCCTGGGGTTTTTGGGAGCGGCATCGAATTCGAGGGCAACACGCAGCCCGAAGACGAAGGCATCCACAAGGCCAAGGCATTTCTCGAAAAGCACCTGTAGCCCTTGTGACGCGCGTTTCCTCCGGATACACTGGTGGTCGTCGGCAGTCGCGGATTCTTGAGCCGAGGTTCCATTTGGAGAGGTTGAACACGATGCGTCAGAGAACGCCCACGAGAAGTCACGCCAATTCGATCCTGTCTGCGTTCATGCTTTGCGGCGTTATCGGAGGGTATGCGAGTCAAAACGCGTGGTCCGCGGACTCGATGAGATTCTCTCGAACGGATTCAGGTTACTCCTTGTCGCTCGACGGTCAGGAAGTCGTACGATTCGCTGCGCCGGAGTTGAAAGGTTGCGGACGTCCGCCGGTCGAGGTCACCATCCTCGACGACGGCTGGCGGCAGGTCCGCATGAAGTGGGATGTGCCCCAGGAGGTAGCGCAGGACGAGCTTTCGATCCGGTTCGACCTCGCGTTCGAGCCCGACTTCTGGTGGGCCCCGCACCTGGCTCCCGAGGAGGGCTACGTCGTGGGTCAGCATGTCTTTCGCTCGCCGGCGTTGATCGCTCAACGAGGTTCCCTGACGTTCGTTTTGGCGCCCGATCTGGACGTCGTGGGCCGGCGGCCGGAGAACCCCTGGTTCCTGGACTACGACGCGACGAAGAAACAGATGTGGCTGGGCATGGTCCAGACCGAGATCCCCCACCATGTTCTCTTCAAGAAAGCGCCCGGCATGAAGTTCTCCCCGGGAACGATGGAGTTGAGTTTCTTCCTGACCGCCTACCACGACGACGGCCAAGCGAGGAATCCCTGGTCCAAGGTGGCCGCCTTCCAGTGGAGGCGTTGGGGCAAGCCGCTCTACGACAAGGGCGAGCCGATCCCCGCTCCCCTGCAAGACTACGTGCGTCACACGTACGACTGGGCCTTCGACGGTTGGGGCAAGTTCGTCTGGCAGGAATTCGACCTCAACGGCGTGCGGGTCGGAGCGCCGCAGTTCATCGTCAACATCTCCCAGTCGCCCAACTATCCCGACCCGTGGTACCAGCGGGAGTTCCTCTCCATCTGGAACCAGGCTTGGTTCTCCTCTTTGCGCAGCGCGTCCGGCCTGTACCGCTTCGCACGCGACACACAGGACAAGGAGTTGCTTCGCAAAGCGGGCCTGACCAAGGAACTGGCTCTGGCGGCTCCGATGAAAGACGGCCTCTTCCCCGCCGTGATCGGCTGCGAGAACCAGACCATTCAGATTGAGGGCAAGGACTACGATCGACCCCGAGGATGGGACCAAGCCACCTGGAGCAACTCGAACCGCAGTCCCTACGACCACGGCATCTCCTCCCAGTGGTTCCACATCCTGGACGCCAGTTGGACCGCCCTGCTCATGCTGCGATGGCATGAGGAACTCGACAAGGACGAACGGCTGCTCCAATACGCCCACGTCTATGGAGACCGCCTGCTGACACTGCAGGATGCGCAAGGCTTCTTCCCCGGCTGGCTGCATCCCGAGACGCAGAAGCCCGGCCCGGTGATGAATCAGACGCCGGAAACGAGCATGAGTGTGACGTTCCTCTTGAAGCTGGCCGAGCGGACCGGCGAAAAGAAGTACCAGGAGTCCGCGATCCGAGCTATGGACGCAGTGCTGGCCCAGATTGTCCCGACGGGCCGCTGGGAGGATTTCGAGACCTATTGGTCGTGTTGCAGCTGGGGACGCGACAAGTACCTGGGCGAGAGGATCGAACGCAACGCGATGCACAAGCAGAACACCCTGTCGATGTTCTGGACCGCCGAGGCGTTGCTCGCGACCTACCGCGCGACGAACCAATCTCGGTATCTCCAGTGGGGTCGCCGCACGCTGGACGAGCTGTCCATGAGCCAACAGGTGTGGCAGCCGCCGTTCATCTACGTGCCGGCCCTGGGCGGCTTCGGCGTGATGAACTGCGACGGTGAATGGAACGATTCCCGCGAGACGCTGTTTGCCGAGCTGTTCCTGGACTACTACCGCGTGACCGGCGATCCGGCCTACTTCGAGCGTGGCGTCGCGGCGCTTAAGTCGGGCTTCATCATGATGTATTGCCCTGAGAATCCGACCGTCCAAAAGATGTGGGAGAAGGTCTATCCATGGTTCGGGCCGCAAGACTATGGCTTCACGATGGAGAACTACGCTCACGGCGGACAGACCAGCCCCGAGGGCGAAGGCATGGGAGTCTTCACGATCTACGACTGGGGCAACGGCGCGGCGGCGGAGGCCGCGATGCGAGTCTTCGACCACTACGGCCAAGTCTACATCGACCGCACGCGGGACCAGGCATTCGGAATCGACAAGGTGCAGGTCCGCCGCTGCGACCAGGGATGGGAACTCGTCAACGAGACCGGCCAACCCCGCTCCGTGCGCGTGGTCTTCGACGACGGAAGCACACAACAGATAAAAATCACGGACAAGGCCCTTGTCCCGGCCGTGAAGAGGTGAAGCATGCCCGAACGCATGGCGACATCCGGCTATCTCATCGAGAAAACCTTCGATCATGTATGTCGAAAATCACAGACCAGTCCCGGACTGAACCAGTCGACCTTCTTCAATAGGCCTGCGCAATACCGCGGCCTGCAGCGAGAGCCGCTCCTCGGCTGGCCCGAGGCCCTTCGTGGCTCGGGAGTCGTGGAGCCCACGGATCAAGAGTTGGAGGCGTGTCTCTTCCTCGAAGAGCTCAATGACACAGGAAAGGCGGAGGATGATATCATCTTTGCCTTGGAGGACGCCAAGAGAGTGCTGGCCAAGCTTAAGCCGCCGGTGGAATGGGAGATCGTCTGGGCAAGGCGTATGGACGTGGAGGTTCCCGATTCCCCTCCGGCTGGGACAATGCTCCTGGGCTACGAACCCGGCGATTTCCCTTCGCCCACATGCTACTCGCCGATCGCCAACAGTCTCTTCTTTACCGTGTTTGACGAGTTGAAACCCAACCGCGAGCAAGAGCTGCGACTCAAGGTGCATTATGGCAAGCTCAACAGGTGGGGTTTGTTTGACACGCGGGCTGAGGCGGAGGAATATCTGAAGGCCTTCTTCGCCTTACTCCCGGATGAACAGCACTATGCGTACTACATAACGGAGGTCACGGCAATCGCCGGTTAGAGCACAATGTGTCGGTCCTTGCATGCACACCAAGAACGATGAAGATGAAGGGGCGATTCCGATGGGAACTCGAGTGATTTCGATGGCTATAGCGGTCGCAACGTTGATGATGCCAACGAAATTCGTTCTGCCGGCATCGGGCGAGGAGACGACGAGCCTGCCCGTCATCCAGAAAGATATCGCGACGGGCTTCAGCAACGGCGGGTGGGCGGCCGACCGCTACAGGGACTTAGATACGCTCGACGCGCACAAGCGCATCGTCATCGCCGACCTGAAGGGTCCGGGCGTCATCCGGCACATCCACACGACGCGGCACTATCAGCGCCCGATCTCCACTCGCGGCGTCGTGCTCCTGATCTACTTCGACGACATCTCCCAGCCGGCGGTGCAATGTCCGCTAGGGGACTTCTTCGGCGACGGCTGCAACGGCAAGAGCATGGATTTCAGCACGCCCCTGATCGAATGCGCCCCGGGCAGCTACAACGCCTACATCCCCATGCCATTCAAGACCGCAGCCAAGGTCGTGCTGTCCAATGAGACCGACATCAAGCTGGACAACTACAGCTATGTGGAGTGGGAGCCCCTGGCGCGGTGGAATCCCCAACTGGGCTATTTCCACGCGACGTACCAACGCCGGACTTTTCAACTATCCAGCGATACGGACGTGACGTTCTTCCACGTCGAAGGAACCGGGCACCTCCTCGGCCGTCAGTTCACGGTGGCCACCGATGAGCCTGTCTTCAAGGACTTCAGTTTCGTGATGGAGGGCAACAACGAGGTGGACATCGACGGACAGGAGCGAAGGCTCGACTACCTGGGGTCGGAAGACTCGTTCACATTCAGTTGGGGATTTCAGAACACCTTCGCCGGCTGCCACGCGGGTATGCCGCTGGTCAAGACGGGCGATCTGAACCTGCTGTCGATTTATCGTTTCCATGACCACATGCCCATTCGATTCACCAAGGACTTAACGTGGTCGATCAATTGGACACACGAGTTCTGGCAGAATCCGCAATGGCTCGAAGCCATTCGGAAACGGAGACAGGAAGGCGGCTGCTGGGTGGATTACGCGACGGTCTTCTACTGGTACCAGGACAGCCCCGCCGGGTTTGGACATCAGCCGATCGAGCCGATCGACCAGCGAACCAAGGATCTGCTCAAATCCTCCCGAAAGAGCGATTAGAGATCACAAGATCGGAGCCGCGTCGGGATCGAAAGTCACGACTGGGTCCAGGGGGAACAGGGGCTTGCGACGGCGGGTGTAGGTGAGGCTCTCGATCCGCATGTCGCCGGCGCCGGGCGTCAGGAGCATGATGTAGCGAGGAGCGATCTTCGTCAAGGCGTCGTAAAGGTAGCCCTCCTTCACGACGACGATCTTGCGAGTCAAGGGATCGATGCCGCAGGGCGGGAACTGCTGCGGGCTGGTGAACGCCGAAGGGCCGTCCGCCAGGATCGCCTCGACGTCCCCGATCCGCACGACCACCATACGAGGGTCCTCGATCAGTCGAACGACCTGGGCCTCGGCCACAAGCGGCGGGCCATATCGCTTCTCGACCGTGCAGCCGATGGACAGCGAGAGACTCTTACCGACGCCGGCCTCGAAGCAGCGATTCACCGCCGGCGTGTCGTTGATCCCGGCGACGACCGCGTTCTTGACCTTTCTCTCGACCAGATGACGCAGCACGAGCGGAAGGTCGCCCGGCGCGCTGGCTGTGACGTTGTCGCCGCTGTCGGTGAGGAAAACGGTCGACTCCTTCGCCGCCAACGCCTTGCTGACGCCGTCTTCGAGCTCCGCGGTTTCGCAGCCGTACTTGAACTCCCGGCGGGCATCCCACACCTTGCGGGCCAGATGCACCGCAGCGGCCCTTGCGGCTTCGCGCGAGCCGTCGGCGGTGACGATCACGGACATTCCGGTGTCAGGCGAATCGGTCCAGGCGCAGCCGACGAAGAGCGTGGCCGCCAGGATCTTCGCCTGATGGCCGGGCACGCCTTCCCGCTCGATCCGTCGGGCTTCCTCGACGAGCGACCGGAAAGGCTCCGAGGTCGTCATCGCCTTTTCGCCTTGCAGGATCATCGGGATCGGCAGCGCATATGAGACCGGATGCACCTTCCCCCCGAGCGCGTCCAACAAGATTCGTCCGGCCTGGTCGGCAGTCTGGGCCCCATCCGTATGCGGAGCGGTCTTGAGACCGACGAGAATGTCGCCGAACCGGCCTATGCGGGCAGGCATGTTGCCGTGCAGGTCGAACGTGCAGGCGATGGGGACCTTGGGTCCCACGATGGAACGCACTTCGCCGACCAGAACGGTCTCAGCCGGACCGAGTCCCTCGGCGTACATCGCCCCGTGGAGCCGGAGGAAAACCGCATCGACCGGCATCGCGGCCCGCAGGGAATCCAGAATGCGGTTCATCGCCTCGCGGCAGGGTTCCTCTTCGATGGTGCCGCCGCCGTTGGGACGGGCATGATCGGCGGCAATCACGGTCAGACCCGGATCTTCCCAGACGGCCGGAGGAATCCTGGCGACCTGGCCGAACCCGAATGACCCGGTCCGGACGGGATGGAACGTGTTGGTCTCGTGCGAGAACCCGGCGAAGAAGACCTGTCGTTTCCCATCCGCCCACAACGTCGGCGCACCGACGGCAAGACCGGCCGCCAGCGTGCACTTGAGAAACTCCCTGCGATTAGCCACGGTTGACTCCTGTGAGCTGACGTAGCCAGAAGATTTGCGAAGTCCCGGCGAGGAAGTCAGCCGCCTGTCGCCGATCTGGACGGCAGACGGCTGTTCTTGCTTGATCGTATCATCCGGCAATCGAGGGGCCGCCGCCCTTCTTCATCTTCTTTTCCATCCGTTTCTCTTTCAGCGTCTTTTGCGGCTTTTTCTTCGTCTCTTTCTTCGTGTCGCGACTATGGGCCATACATCATCCTTTCTTGTATACCCTACCCAATTACAAACTCGCCCTATTCTATCTTCCGTTTCCGAGAATACCACTTTTATCTCGTGGTTGCCTGTTCTCTATTCAGGGAGTAGGATACCCCATGAGGAGGGACAAGGGAAGGGAAACCGGTCTTGGAGAAAGGAGAATACTGTGGGCAATCGCAAATCCGTGGGCGTGTTTCTGGGAGTTCTGGTTCTGATCGCCATGGTTCTGGGTGCGGGCTGTGCAAAGGAACATCAGACGCCTGCGGCGACAGGCACAAATCTTGGTCTCGGCGGCGGCTGGGAAATGGGCATGGGAACGCTGCCCCTGCTGACTCAGGCGAGGACCCGTTCGATCTCGGCCGAGAACCCGACGGGCGAAAAAGGCAAAGGCGGCATGGCGATCCCCAACCCGTCCGAACCGAAGCCGGCGGCCTCCGCCCGCGCCGCGGACGACCTGGGCCAGGGCTGGAAGGTGCGGCCCTTCCTGCGAGTCAACGCCGGACAGACGGTGACGCTCATGGATGTGGACGGCCCCGGCATTATCCAGCACATCTGGATGGTCGAGGGCCTCAAGCGGGCCCATGTGCTGCGATTCTACTGGGACCAGGAGCGAACGCCTTCAATCGAAGTGCCGGTCCCGGACTTCTTCGCCGTGGGGCACGAGAAATTCGCCCGGGTCAATTCCCAGGCGGTCGTGGTCAATCCGCAGAACGCGATGAACTGCTATTGGTCGATGCCCTTCCGCAAGCACGTGAAGATCACCTTCACCAACGAGGCCAACGAGGACCTCACGCTGCTGGCCTTCCAAATCGATTACACCGAGACGGAGATTCCCGCCAACGCCGGGTATTTCCACGCCCAGTGGCGTCGCGGCAATTCGAGCCAGGAGAATCCGTATGTGATCCTGGACGGGGTCCGGGGCCAGGGCCGCTACGTCGGGACTTTCCTGGCCTGGACGCAGCTCTCGAAGGGGTGGTTCGGCGAGGGTGAGATCAAATTCTACATGGACGGCGACAAGGACTTCCCCACGATCTGCGGGACCGGCACCGAGGACTACTTCTGCGGCAGCTACGGCTTCCCGGAATCGTACAGCACCGCCTATACCGGCACAGTCCTGCCCAGCACCGACTCCGAGATCCCCAGCTATTGGAGCCTCTACCGCTGGCATATCCTGGACCCGATCTGCTATGAGAAGGACCTTCGTGTGACAATCCAGGCGCTAGGCTGGGGCTCGGACGGCAAGTACAAGCTGCTTTCGGACGACATCGCGTCGGTCGCCTATTGGTACCAAGAAGAGCCGCACGCGGCGTTCCCCGCCCTCCCATCGCTGGAGCAACGCCGTCCCTTGACGAAACCGCAGTAGTCGCGATAGATGGACATCATGATGTCACGATGGACTCTTGGTTTGTTATGTGTTTGCACGATGGCGTCGCCGCTCCTT
>CALMMH010000103.1 GCA_937868145.1 uncultured Phycisphaerales bacterium | reverse complement strand
GCCCCCGGGGCCAGGGGCAGGCGATACTCGTCCTCCTCCGGGACGTTGCCCTCTTCGTCACTCATCCGCGGCATCTCCATGTCCGCCGGGCCGATTTCGACGCCCCAGTGGCCGGGCGCCCCTCCCCAGGTAAGACGAATCTTCGCTCGACCGATCTCCGTCTTGTCGAGCTGCACGTAATGAGGATTGAGTTGCGTGATCGCCGACGCCCAGACGGTCGTGTCGGGCCAGCGCGACGCAGACCGAATCGGGTCGGCGACTTCGATCATCCGGCCCGTGCAAAGGTTCGGGTCCACGGCGTTGAGCCACTCGCGAACCACGCCCAGATTCACATTCATCTGCACGTACTCTCTAAAACCGCTTGTGAACGGCTTGTATCCCGGCGGCCACAACCCCATGAAGGGCAACGCGATCCACGCCACCAGAACAAGGGAGAGAGACAAAGACGCAGCGACGAACCTGCGCCGATTTTCGATGCGCTTCGGCCAGACAATCAGCACTTGCACAGCCAACAGGACGACCAGGACCAGTGAGACTGCTCCCAGTCCGAGCACCATGAACACATCCAGCATCGGTCGTCCGCCGTTGGACAGTCCATCCCAATAGCTGGTCAGCGATGCGGTCTCAAAGAGGCCGGCATAGGCCAGGAGAAATCCGCCCAAAAGCAAGAGATCCCCGATGTACCAGGGCCTTCTCGCCTTTCTCCCTATCGAGCCGCCTTCGTCCTGAATCTCCACGAGAATCTCCGCTACCTGGCTTCGCTCATTGATTCGGCTCCACGGCGTCGATTAGATTCAGAATCACCGCTTCGTTGGGTTCCGACGCTACGATTGCGAAGGAGTCGAAAAACCTCCCGGCGGCAGCTCGCACGTCGCCCGTCAAGTCCGGCCCCTCGACCGCCAGGCCGTAGACCGCTTTGTCCGTCGCGATGATTCGGGCGAGTCCCTTGGCCGCGCCGACCTCTCCCTCCACCTCGACCAGAGGGAACCTATCCTCGAACAACTCTTCCCTCAAGACGACAGGGTTTTCGAAATGGCACAGGGACTTGACCGCTGTCTTGGCCCGGCCCTTCAAATCCTTCCCGCCGCCGGTCCATCGTGCGGCCAGCGCTACGAACTTCAGATTCTCCGTCCTGGCGCCGACAACGACCACAGGGGTCGGGCGGCCTTCCATCTCCAGCGCGACGATCACCTCGTTGAAGCGGTCGGGCACGTAGACAAAGAACCCGCCCGCGGCGGAGTGGGCCGGAACCCATCCGGTTTCGTCCGGCTCGCCGGCCAGGATTCGGACCGCGTGAGGGTTCTTCAACGCCTCGATCAACGCCTTCGTCTGCGTTCGCTCCTCCGCCTTCTTCAACAGGTCCTGGAAGTCATCCGTGCTGTAGACCACCCAGAGAAGCAGAGGCAGCAGGAGAATCGCCAGCAGCCATCTGAGCTGTCCGCTCATCAGGGGCCGGGAATCCTCAGAGTCCGTTGAATCCTCTGAATTCTCCCACGCCTTGGTCGTCCTGAACCACGAGGCGCACACGATCAGAACGCTCAACACCAGGATCGAGCCAGCGATGATCCAGTCCACGAGGCGGAGGTGGCCCGTCTGCTGGTGCCGCATGTAGAGAAACAGTCCGGCCCCGCCCACTCCCGCAAGCACAAGCATCTTCAATGGCATCCGCCCTGTCGTCACTCATCGTCTCCCGGTCAGAAGTCCCTTGGACCCATCAAGTCCACGAAGCATTGCACTTCCTGCAGACGGCCTTGGTGAACAAGAAGTTGCCACCCTTGGGCTTGGCGTCGCCGCACTGGGGGCAGGTGAGCCGAAAGTACGTGCGAGCCCCCTGCGTGCCCAACGCGAAGAACATCGGGAACAGCGGCACGCCCTGCAACAACAGGAGCACGCCGATCATCACGTATCCCGGCCCCTCGGCCGATTTCGATAGTATGCCGACGGCCGTCAGAGTCAGGAGAACGCCGCCGAGAAGCCCCAGAAGCCGGCCCCACTGCCAGGCGAGACGCTGTCCCACGATGATACCGTAGAGGATCAGCAAAGCCACCACGATGGGAATCACCACGTTGACAATCGACGCCCATCCTCCACCGAGCAGGATCAGCACCCCCATGAACAGACGCGCAGACACCATGACACCCACCGCAATCGCGGCAACGAGAACCGACACAGGCATTTTCCACTCCCTCATGAATCAGGGTCATTCCGACGGAATTCATATCACACTGGTCTGGAAGACACGTCCGCCGCATATCCTTCACGAAGTTCCAGCTTCAGAGGCCCATTTTAGTCTCTGCACTCGAAGGGAGCAAGATTTCGCCGTGCTCTGCCTGTGCAAAGCGAGAGCCACGACAGGAATGCATTCCTCCGATCAGATCGCCAGCTGCTCCAGCCATTGGACCAGCGGCGGGTGGTACAACTCATAGCCCCAGACGTTGTACCAGGCGGCCCAGGTGTACAGGATGATGATCGGGATGAAAATGAATTTCGCCCAGTTGCGAAGGAAGACCGTGACGCCGATGAGGGTGAGGAACTGGACCGCCTTGCCGAGCACTGGCCCAAAGACCGGTCCGTAGGCCTCGGAGAACATCCGCACCGCCGGATGGCCTTCCGCCCCCGGGCCCCGCGACTGCATGAAGTAGATCGTCGAAACCATGTCCGCCAGCGAGGCCAAGAGAACCAGAATCAGCAGGAGACGAAATTCACGAACGTACCCGATCCGGTTCTCGCGGAAGCGAATCACGACATCTCGAAACGATCTCATCTGCGATAGTTTCATTTCACCTTACCCCATTAACAGTCCATACGAGCACACGAAAAACGCGGGCAGACGGAGATCGCCATGCGAAGATCGCTGTTGGCGATCGCTTGTTTTACGGTCATATCGCAATGCTCCCACCACTGCTCGAAACGTGCCGAACCGATTCGTCGTCGAGTTCTCTCCGAATCCCCCTCACAGAGTCGCCCGAAAGAATCTCACGAAAGGCCGTTATTCTCGCAGGGAATGTGGTGGAAGACAAGGGGACAGATTATAATCCATCCGTACATTGGACCCGGGAGTCGAACACGTTGAGGATGAGATCGATGCGGAGACATCTGTTGCTATTGATGGTCATTGCGTTTCCCGCCGTAACCGCCAGAGGCGACGGCAAGTTCTTCGTGCGGGAGAAGATCCCGGCGGGCATTCCATATCAGAGAGCGATTCTGCTCTTTGACAAAAGCCAGGAGACACTGATCCTTCAGAGTAAATACGACCTTCCCGAATCCACATCGGTCGATTCTCTCGCCTGGGTTGTACCGACGCCGGCGGTTCCCGAGATCGCCGGGGGCGATGCCGATATGGCCACGCATTGCTTTCTTACGGCGTCTCTGCAAACACAGCCTCATCTGTACCGGATATCGCATCTGTTCTCGCTTGTCTGTTTCGCTTTCTTCCTCGGGGGATCCGCCCTCATGGTGGTTTGCCTCATCCGCTACCCACTCGCCAGGCGGGCAGAATCCACGAAGGTCATCTGGAGCCGTCAGACGAGGAATACGGTGCTCGTGACGGTGATCGCCTTCCTCCTGGCGACGATCTCGATGCCTACTCTGTCTCGTGCCAGTGGAAGCGCCGGGGTCGAGGTGATCAAGACCGAACACGCGGGGATCTACGATGTCAGAGTCATTCGCGGCCAGAACGCCGAGGCCATCATGGAATGGTTGAAAGAAAACGGTTTTGGCGTCAGCGACCAGGACCGAGATGCGTTTGAAGATTATGTACTTCGCGGTTGGTGCTTCGTCGCAGCCAAGGTCGAGCCTTCCGCGGAAACGGAGGAGAGAAAGATCGTTGCCGAAGGGATGGTGGCCCCGCTGCTTCTGAAGTTCGCTAGCGAACGGCCTGTCTACCCGCTGGCGCTGACGGCGACTGCCGGGACGGAGACGGAGATACTGCTCTACACATTGAGCGACGCCAAGCTGACCTGCGGCGAACGATTGACGCTGCGACATGCGAAGCAGATAGAAATACAACCCATCCTGAGGTCGTTCGTGGTTCAGGCCGAAGTAGAGGAGTGGCCTCTTCTGCGGGATCTGCCGGACAAACCCATGATGCTGTGCAAATTCAAAGGCCGACTGACGCCCGAGCAGATGAAGCAGGACCTGGAGTTCGCCCCCGCGCCGGACAACGAACCCTTTCGGGAGCGTCTCGTCACATGGTGACAAGCGTTCGCAGTTCGCCTTCCACCAGAAATTCTCTGATCGACACGGCGTCGCCTCATCGGTATCCCGAGGCTCAATGACAC
>CALMMH010000102.1 GCA_937868145.1 uncultured Phycisphaerales bacterium | reverse complement strand
TGGATTCCTGTCCTCCTCG
Organism: uncultured Phycisphaerales bacterium; assembly: GCA_937868145.1. Lineage (GTDB taxonomy): Bacteria > Planctomycetota > Phycisphaerae > Sedimentisphaerales > Anaerobacaceae > PLanc-01. The sequence goes on along the minus strand of CALMMH010000102.1, from coordinate 4,001 downwards.
AAATGTCGCCAGGAACAGACTATTCTGGAGGTGGAGACGATGAACCGCATCGTAAACAAAATTCTCGCTTTGGGGTTCTGTGTTCTCGTGGGGATTCTGCTGGGGAATCTCACGGCCAAGGCCCAGGACCTCAGCGTGTCCCCCACGGGTTGGAACTATGGCAATGTGGCCGTGGGGACCTCGGAGACCGTGACCTTCAATCTCCTGGCCGGACCGCCGACTGCGGTGTGGACCTATCAGGTGGTTCTCAAGGAGACGGAGGACTTCGATCCTCCCTGTGCGAATCCGTATGCGTGGCCGGAGGAGGATCGCACGTACTCTCTCGGGGCGTTCTCGTTCGGAACGTTCACGTTTCTCAATGATCCCGGGATTCCTCGGGAGATGCCGGACGGTGATCTTGTGACGGTCCCCGTGATCTTCACGCCGCCCAGCCCGGGCTACTACAGCGTCTACCTCGGAGTCCACAGCAACGATTCGATCGAGCCGCCGGGACCTCTTGCGTTTTTCCTGTTGGAGGGCACAGGCGTGTCGGCCCTGATTCCGGCACCCGGGGCCCTTCTGCTCGCCGGATTGGGCGCAGGCCTTGTCGCCCTGGCGCGTCGTCGCATGGCGTGACAGTCGAGGCTTCGCAGGCGTGAACATCCGCGGGCTGTGGGCTTGGGCTCAGTGTCTGTGAAAAGATCGTGGCGGACGGGTGGCAGCCTCAAGCGCAGCTTGGGGATGGCGGAACTGCCCGCACATTCGAATGGCGATCAAGACCATCCCCAAGTCCTGCGGACTTGAGGCTGCCACCCGAGCCTCTGTGTCTTCGTTGCCCGAAAACCTGCACGGACCCTGGGCTCACAGCCCTTCGGTTTTGGGGCTGGCGGATCGCTGGAAATCTGGTAGACTGCTCCGGTTTGATGTTCCGTTTGACTGAGCAGGAGCAGAAGGACCGGATGGCCAGGATTATCTATGCGGTGGCGGGCGAAGGGTTCGGGCATGCGAGCCGGGCGCATCTCATCGGCCAGCGATTGCTCGACGCCGGACACGATGTGATTTTCGCCACATCGCACCGGGCTCTGCTCTATCTGCGCGAGTGCTTCGGCCCGCGGGCCCAGGAGATCTTCGGCCTGACGTTCGATTACAGCAAGGGATACGTCGCTCCGGTGGCGACCGTGTGGAAGAATCTCTGGCAATTTCCCGACGGGCGGCGGGCCAACAAGCAGCTTTTCAACCAGGTGTACAAACCGTTTCATCCGGACCTGGTGGTGACGGACTTCGAGCCGTTCAGCGCCTGGTGGGCGTGGCGCAATCACGTGCCGTTCATCAGCGTCAACAACGAGCACACGCTGATCTTCTGCAGGCTCGAGCACGAGCTTCGCAACGTCGTTCAGCGGATCCAGGCGGGTTTCGTGACGCGGTTCCACTACGTCGGCGCCGAGGCTTACGTCGTCATCAACTTCTTCCAGGCCCCGCTCAAGACGGACAAGGCGGTGCTGACGCCGCCGATCGTTCGAAAGATCATCACCGAGCTGGCGCCAACCGACGCCGGACACATCACGATCTATTGGACCACCGGCACCGGGGAGGACCGCCTGCGCGACGTGCTCGGCCGGTTCCCCCATCAGCCATTCCACATTTATGGCTTCAACAAGCGGCTCGAATGCGGGAATTGCCTGTTCAGGGAACGATCCACGGAAGGCTTCCTGGCGGACCTGGCCTCGTCTCGCGGCGTGGTCGCTTCGGCGGGCTTCTCGCTGATCAGCGAGTGTCTGCACCTGAAAAAGAAGATGCTGCTGCTGCCGCTGGGAGGGCACTACGAGCAGCTTCTCAACGCGCACTATGTGGAGAAACTCGGGCTCGGGGTCTGGTCGCGAGATCTGGACGAGGCGGTGTTGTCGCGTTTCCTCCAGCGAGTCGACGAGCCCATGCCGCAGGACAGTCGCATCCTCTGGCCGGACAACGAAAAGTTCTTCGAGATCTTCGGTGGAGTCTTGAAGGGGCTCCGCGGAACGGCGAGCATTTCGTTGTAGAATGGTTTTCCATGGAATTGTGGGGACGAAGGGATGCGGATTCCGGCGCTTCGCGTCGGGAGTTTTGCGCGTTGGGCCACCAGCACAGAGGGGCGTTGCACGCCCCCTCGCGACGTCTGATCCTGCAAGCGAACGCCTCGTTCGCGTTCAAGCCGGAGGCGTGCAATGCGATAAACTCGCCCCGCACGACCGCTTCGGGCGTGCCGCTCCGACGGTTCCGATGATCCACGAGATTCCGTGAGGAACCTGTGAAATCGAGGCTGCGCGGGCGAACACGGACTCCGGCGTGCAATGTCGACTCGTAGGGGCTGGTTTCAAACCCGCTGGCTGATTCAATTCGCCAGGTAGCCGGCGTCGACGCACAACTCGAGGACCTTTCGTCCCAGCGGGGCGGCGTCGCTTCCGCCTCGCTCGCCTCCCACCACCACCACCGCGATCGCGATCTTGACGCCCTTGGAATCCTCCGCATAGCCGGCGAACCACGCGACTTCGGGGCCTTCGGTCGAGCCGGTCTTGCCGTAGACGGTCACCCCGCGGGCAAACAGGTCGCTTCCGAGGAACGGCGTGTGGGCGCTGCCGCCGGTCTCATAGACCACCGCATGCATGCCGTCGGCGGCCGTCGCCAGACTCGTCATGGAGATGTGGAGGTCTTCCAGGGGAGCCGCCGGCGGGGCGGGGTTCAGGAACAGCCGGGGCGTCTTCCGCTGGCCGCCGCGGGCCAGGGTCGCGAAGGTGTTCGCCACCTGGAGCGGCGTGGCCACGAACGCGCCGTGGCCGATGCCGAAGAGTCTCCTCTGCCAGATGTTGAGCGGCGGGATCTGGTCGAACGACGTGGGGGCCGCGACGGCCGGAGCCTTGGTGGAGATCTGCCCCGGGACCTGCCGCAAGCTGCGGGTTGCGACGTTCGGGTCCGGATCGATTGGGCAGGTCAGCGGAATCTCGTGTCCGTATCCGAATCGGTACATCCACTCCTGGAGCCTCCGTGGCTCGATCCGGTCGGCCAGTTCCGCGAAGTAGACGTTGCAACTCCCTCGAATCGCATTACGGGCGTTGTTGATCCACTTTTCGTCGTGGCCGATGCCGGATAGTTTGAAGATCAGGCAGTTGGGCGGTTTGGACTGCGCCCGGCTCGGGCAACTGATGGGCTCCTCCGGCGTCACGACTCCCGACTCCAGACCGGCGATCAGGATCAGCGGCTTGACCACGGACCCCGGGGGGAAGCGATCGTTGATCGTGCGGTTGATCGTGGGGTGGTTCGGGTCCGTCAGCAGGCCGCGGGTGTACCTGGCGAGATTCAGATCGTGAGTCGGCAGCGACGCCATGGCGAGGATGTCCCCCGATCCCACGTCGATCACCACCGCGGCCATCGGGGCGCTGTGATAGGCCGGGTTGATCTCCGGGCTGGCGAGGGTTTCCTCGATCTGCTTCTGGAGATCGATGTCCAGCGTGAGCTGCACGTCGCGGCCGAATTCGGTCTCGGTCTCGCGGACGAGCTGGTCGTCAATGTCGTAGACCAGTTCTCCCCGACGGCCGCGGAGAAGGGGCTCGCAGACGTACTCGACTCCATCCTCCCGCCCGCAGACTTCGCTGTCGAGATAGCTGGAGAGGGGATCGTCCTCGAACAATTCCTTGTCCCGCTCTTGGGCCGGTCCGACCCAGCCGAGGGTCTGCGCGGCGACGCTGCCGTGGGGATAGTATCGATAGCCGGTCGGCAGCACCTTCACGTCGGGGATGTCGCGGAACTCGACCTGGGCGGCAAACACGTCGTCCTCCGTTTGCAGCGTCGCGACGGCCAGGTCCCACTTCACCTCCGGAATGTTGTCGACCTGGGCGATTTTCCTGTACCGCTCGTTCGGATCGGGGAATTGCCGTGCGAGGTCCGCCATGGCTCTGGCGAAGGGGACTTTGCTGCGGCTGCCGTATTGAGCGACCAGGTTCGGGTCCAGATCGGTGTGAACCCAGCAGACGTTGGCGCGAATGTTCCAG
>CALMMH010000101.1 GCA_937868145.1 uncultured Phycisphaerales bacterium | reverse complement strand
ACGACGCGATGGATAAGCATGAGAGCGTCAATGGGGTCAACAGGGTCAATGAGGTCCGCTAACCCCTTCGCGCGGATTCCGCGCGATTCGCTTTGCATTTCGAATGGGGGAGTGTATAATGGCCACGATAACTGGGTTCAGAATCGGCCGGGGATCGTAGGGCCCCTCACGGCGCGTGAACAGGGCAACGCCGCATCCAGTATAGCGCATGCGTGGTTGCAGGTATCACGGCTCCCCTGATACACAACAAACCCGCTGGAGTTTCAAGCTCCGGATGCGGGCTGACCCGTTGGCTTGAATTGGAGATATATGTACGCACAGTCGATACGTAATGTGGCGATCATCGCTCACGTCGATCATGGCAAGACGACGCTGGTGGATCAGCTTCTCTACCAGTCGGGCACGTTCCGCGACGAGGAGTTGGACAAGCTGGCCGGCGCCGAGCACAACCTGATCATGGATTCCAACCCGCTCGAGCGAGAACGCGGCATTACGATTCTGAGCAAGAACTGCGCGATTCAATATACCGCCAAGGACGGGCGCGAATACAAGATCAACATCGTCGACACGCCCGGCCATGCCGATTTTGGCGGCGAGGTCGAGCGAGTGCTCAAGATGACCGACGGCGTGCTCTTGGTGGTCGACGCCTTCGACGGGCCGATGCCCCAGACGCGCTTCGTGCTGAGCAAGGCCTTGGCCCACGGGCTCAAACCCATCCTCGTGGTCAACAAGGTGGATCGGCCGGACTCCCGGCCCGACGACGTGGTCAACGAGGTCTTCGACCTGTTCGTCGAGCTCGAAGCCAACGACGATGCCCTGGATTTCCCGGTGATTTTCGCCTCCGCCAAAGAGGGGTGGGCGACGATGGACCTGTCCCGGCCGAATTCGAATCTTCAGCCGGTGTACGAAGCGATCATCCACTCCATCCCGGCCCCGAAGGTCGATCCGGACAAGCCCCTGCAGATGTTGGTCACCTCGCTGGAGTACTCCGACTATGTCGGCCGCGTGGGGATCGGCAAGGTCTTCGCCGGGCGGATGTTGCAGGGTCAGCCGATCACCGTGATCGACAAGAATGGCCACCACACGCAGCAGAAGGTCGTGCAGCTGTACGAGTTCGAGCGTCTGGGCAAGAAGCGAGCGGAGGAGGTGGAGGCCGGCGACATCTGCGCCGTGGCCGGTCTGGACCCGGTCGACATCGGCGATACGGTTGCCTGTCCGGAACAACCCCTCGCGCTGCCGATCGTGGCGATCGACGAGCCGACGATGAGCATGACGTTCCAGGTGAACAACGGACCGTTCGCCGGCCAGGACGGCAAGTACGTCACGTCGCTGCAGATTCGGGACCGTCTGGACAAGGAGCTGCAGACCAACGTTTCGCTTCGCGTCGATTCCGGGCAGACGGCCGATGAATTCATCATCTCCGGCCGAGGGCTGATGCACCTGGGCATTCTTCTGGAGAACATGCGGCGTGAGAGTTATGAGATTTGCGTGGGCAAGCCGCAGGTGATTGTCCGGATGAAGGACGGCGTTCGGCAGGAGCCCATCGAGCGGCTGGTCATCGAGTGTCCCGCCGACTGCCAGAGCGCGGTGATGAGCCTGATCGGCACCCGCCGAAGCGAAATGCTCCGAATGGACAGCAAGACCGGCGCCAGCGATTACGTGCACATGGAGTTCATGATCCCGTCGCGGGGGCTCTTCGGCCTCAACGCCCGCATCCTGACGGCCACCCAGGGCAGGGCGATCATGCACCACACGTTCGAGCAGTATGAGCCGATGCGAGGATCGATCCCCGACCGCCAGGCGGGCGTGATGATCGCCAGCGAGACGGGCACGATCACCGCGTACGCGCTCGACGCCCTCTACGAGCGAGGGTTCTTCTTCGTCCGCCCGGGCGACAAGGTCTACGAAGGCCAGGTCGTCGGCGAGCACTGCAAGGACAACGACATCGTCGTGAATGCGACGAAGGCCAAGCAGATGTCGAACATGCGGACTTCCTCGAAGGACGACGCGGCCCGCATTCGACCCGCGAGAATTCTGAGTCTCGAAGGCCACCTGGAGTACGTGCAGCACGACGAACTGGTCGAGATCTGCCCGAGCTCGATCCGCCTTCGCAAGCGTCTGCTGAGGGAAGGCGACCGCCGCCGGGCCGCCCGCCTGGGCGTCGACGCGGTTATCAAGCAGTAACCCCCAGCACACGGACAAACACGGACCTTCACCGACTCGCACGGACGCGTGGGTCTGTGCTTGGCCGTGGCGGTCTATGTCCGTCCGTGCGAGGCCGGCTACTCCGCCATCATCCCGGCGAAGTAGCCCGTGTCAGAAGCGGTGCGGGCTTCCATGTCGAACGAAAGGTCGCGTTGCGAGCCTTGGCCGGTCACGACGTCCGGGTACAGGATGTCGTCCTCACGCAGGTGTGCGGGACCAGGCTCCAGGGTTTCCCATGGATTCACGCTCACGTAGGTTCCCGGCGTCAGCCATCCGCCGTGAGCCACCGTCGTCACGACCACCACGATCATCGTGACGGTCAGCACGGACATGAACAGCAGCGCCACGCCCGGTAGCACGGTGTCCAGCAGGCACTGCTTGAGCCAGGTCCGGGAATCGTGGGAACTTGGTCCCGACACCGGCAGTCCGAACGCCGCCGCGTGCAACGGCTCGACAACACTCTCAGTCATCCGGTTCATCTTCTCCACCTCCGTCCTCTCCCCCCTACATAAAGCATGCGCCATTTCCAAGCCCGTGGAGGCAAATTCTGCGTGAGAGGGCGATTTTTCTCGCTGCCTTCTTGCAGACTCATATACCCAAACGCTCGGTTCGCGTGTGTAATAGCATGAAGAGTGATCGTTCTTCCTGTGAGCGTGCACGATGGTCGAGGATACATTGTTGATCTTGTGGTTCAAACGGGGCCGTCCGGAGGCCCTGCGGCAGATCTACGACAAGTACAAGGTCTATCTGCTCAGGCTCGCTGTCGTGCTCACGGGCAACGTGCACACGGCGGAAGACGTCGTCCACGACGTATTCGTCGGATTCGCGCAGTCCGCCGACCGGATCAAACTGGCGGGGAGTCTCAAGAGTTACCTGGTGACGAGTGTTATCAATCGGGTCCGCAACCGCCGGCGTGACGGCAATCGACATGGCGAAACCAACCTGGACGGCGCGGATTCGCATCAGTCCTCCGACCAGAGCCCTCTCCAATGGGCAATCCTCGACGAGCAGTTGACACTCCTGAGCCGGGCGCTGCAAGGACTGCCGTACGAACAACGCGAGGTGATCAGTCTTCACATGGAAATGGATATGCCCTTTCGCCGGATTGCGACGCTGCAGAGCGCGTCGGTCAACACGGTCAAAGGTCGATATCGATACGGCATAGAAAAACTGCGATCCCTGCTGAATGGCAAGGTGGAACATGAAATCCGCAGATGACATAAGACAGTTGTTCAAGAATGCTGAGCTTCGCATCCATCCGGACGCCGATGAGCGGATGTTCGAGGACGTGCTCCAGGCTCGGCGACATCCTACGAAAGACCAGCCGGCTACGCCGGACAGCACATGGAGAACGATTATGAGAAGTCCACTAACGAAACTGGCTGCCGCAGCCCTCGTGGTGATCGCGGGTTTGATCGGTCTATCTCTCTGGAGGGCCACCGGGTCAGGGATCGCCCTGGCGGACGTGCTCGCCCGCATTGAACAGGTCAGTGCCTACAGGTACCAATGTAGCAGTAAGATGACCAGCACGGATCCCAACAAGCCTTACAGTTCAGAAACACGCGTCACTAAGTTGATATCACAAGAATATGGGGTGAAAACTGAGTTTGAACGCCCCGACCCCAATGGCGGATGGATCACATCCCAGCGAGGATATATTTTCCCATTCCCAAAAGAGAAGACCATGATTCTGATCTACCCCGAGCAGAAGAAGTACACGCGCGCAGAAAATGACGATCGTTTCGCTGAACTGTTCTGGCAAGTAAATAGCGACTCGAGCTTCTGGGCCAAACGCATCCTGGGGTGCAAATACGAGAGTATGGGCAGGTCGATCGTGGACGGCATTGAAGTCGAAGGGTTTCGGTCCACCGACCCCAATATCCTACCAGGCGTACTCGTCTGTGACGTAGATAACAAGATGTGGGTGGATGTGAAGACACGGTTGCCTGTGCGATACGATTTCAGAGCTACTCACATTGACAAGATGGGAAACAAGACGGAGATCGAGCAAATCGTGTATCACAACTTTCAGTGGGATGTCCCCGTTGATGCAGCCGAATTCAAGCCGGTCATACCCGATGACTACACAGGTACAGTGATCAAGTATCCCGCCCACATCACGGAGGAGACCGCCATCCAGGGTCTGAAGCTGCTTGTCGAGCAGCTCGGCAAGTATCCGGAGACACCCAATTTCGACGAAACAGTCCCGCGGTTGGCAGAAAAGAGTGAAACTCCCGCCGCCCTGCGATTGAAGGAAGAGACTAAAGGGCTTACGGGAGACGAGATAGCCACCAAACTTGCGGATTTCCTGATGCCTGTACGGGGGCTCGCCCGGTTCTACGTTCTGCTCGTTCGGGACAAGAAAGACCCTGCCTACTACGGAAAGACCGTGACCCCCAAAGACGCCGATAAGGTCCTTATGCGCTGGAAGGTCTCCGATAACGAATACCG
>CALMMH010000100.1 GCA_937868145.1 uncultured Phycisphaerales bacterium | reverse complement strand
GGAAGGTCAGCGTGTAGTATTGCCAGTCTTCCGGGAAGACATTGAGGGCGATGCGGTTCTCCGAGATCATCTGGTCCCAGAGGCGCGTGCCGGGCAAAGGCGTCAGAAACAACGTGTTGAGATGGTCCACGCCGTATTGGCCGGCTACTTCCGCGACACGTTTGCCGGCGCCGGGCTCGTCCACGTCCAGGCCGATGATGAAGGAACCCATCACCAGAATCTTGTGGCGTTGGATACGCCGCACCGAGGCGCGAAAGTCCCGGTCCTTGAGAAGGTTGAACTTCTTGCCGATCTCCCGGAGCCCGGCGGGCGTGGGAGATTCGAAACCGATGAAGACCCCGCTGCATCCGGCCGTCGCGGCGAGCGTCAGCAGTTCCTCGTCGTCGGCGAAGTTGATGGTGGCTTGCGCAATCCATTCTTTTCGCAGGTTCGCCCGGGCCATGGCGCGGAACAGGTCCTTGGCGCGGGCGATGTGCTCGGGACGAATGCCGATGAGGTTGTCGTCCACCACCAGAACCCGTTTCTCCCGAATCGACTGAAACTCCCGCACGACATCCTCAATCGGTCGCTGTCGGTAGTGAGCGCCGTTGAACGCCGTCACGCTGCAGAAGCTGCAGTTCAATGGACAGCCGCGCGTGGTCTGGATGGCCCCCAAGGCATATCCCGTCGCCAGCAGATCGTGACGGGCAGGCGCCACATCGGTTATTTCAGCGAACCCTCCGTCATACCGGTGTTTCAGGCGGCCATGCCGGGCATCGTCCAGAACCTGCGGCCAAACCCCCTCGGCTTCCCTGGTAACAACCGAGTCCACGCGCTCGAGGACCTCGTCTATGCACATCGTGGCGTGAATGCCGCCCATGACGACAGGCACGCCCCGGTCCCGGAAGTGATCGGCCAGCTCATAGGCGCGGTTGGCCTGTGATGTGAAGGCGGTGATGCCCACCAGGTCGGGCCGAGGCATGGCCAGATAGTCCGGCACACCGAGGTTCTCATCCACAATCGTGATGTCCCACCCCGCCGGCGTCGCACCTGCCAGAACCATCAGACTCAGCGGCTTCCACACGCGATAGCGGTTCCAGCGGCTTTCCTTGACATTGACGACGCTCACAAGCGGGTTCGAAGGATTGATCAGATAGAGTCGCATGGGTTTATTCCGTCAGTGGCAAGACACCGGCCATTTCCCCGATAACGTTGACGAGTTCGGAGCCGGAGGGAATGACGATCTTTGCATTTTGACTGAGGGATTTCTCCAGAGCCTCGAGTTTGCGGAGAAGCTGCGCGTTTCCGATGAAGTACGTGTTCGCCGCTTCGTTGACGAGCCGGATCGCTTCGGCCTCGCCCTCTGCCGCCAGAATCTTGGCCTGCTTGATTCCCTCGGCCTTCTTGATTTCCGCTCTCTTGATGCCGTCCGCCTGCCGCTCCGCCGCGTTGGCGAAATCCAAGGCAGCCACCTTCTCGTTCTCCGCCTTGACCACCTTGTTCATGGTCTCCTGAACATCCTTGGGAGGGTCGATCTCTTTCAACTCCGTCCGAACGATCTCCATCCCCCAGTGCTTGGTTTCTCTGGATAGCGTCTGCAGAAGCGAGGTGTTGATCTTGTCTCTTTCGCTGTTGGCTGACTTCAGCGTGAGCGTGCCGATGATGTTTCGCAGTGTGGTACGGGCGAGGTTGACAATCTGAAACTGGTAGTTGTTGACATTATATTGCGAGCTCTTGACGCTCTCCTCGTCATCCTTGACCTTGAAATACACCTGGGCATCCACCCTGGCATTGAGATTGTCGTTGGTGATGATCTCCTGCGGCTGGGCGTCCACCATCTGCTCGGTAATATTGACCTGAATCATTCTGTCGACCAGAGGAATGATCCAGTTGAAACCCCCGTTGGCAAAACGTTTGTATCGGCCGAGCCTCTCGATAAGGCCCCGGTGGGTAGGGCGAACAACCCGTATGCCCGCGAGAAAGACAATCACAGCAGCCGCAACGATAGACAACAGAACGAACACGATTTGATCCATTAGGATCTTCCTTTCACGGTGGTTAGCCGAGACAGTGTCATCTCGGGTCAGTAGCGTTCTGCATCCCAGACTCGGGGGCAACTCGTGTTCCCAGATAACTCGTCATATGGTGCAGCAGGTCATCGTCATCCTATGCGATGTCCGACTGATCAACCGGGCCCTTACGAAGTCCTGCTCATCTTCGCCCTTGATCGTGACGGCTGATCACCATTGTCTCGAAATGCTGTCGGACTTTCGCGGCGATCTGATGGTCCGTCATCTTGTCTACGGTTTCCATGCCTACGATGCGTCCACTGAGGTTGGCTTTCTTGAGCCGCTTCTTCAATTCGCCCTTGGCCTCGCCGGGACCAAACACCAGAATGAACTCTGCGTCGCGAATGCACGCAATGACCGCATCATAGTAGATGTTGAGATGCGCCGTAAGCACCCTCTGGCGGCTGTCGCTCGCCGGGACCTTCTCTGCGTCACGGGCTCCCTTGAGGGGCGAATCACCCGAGCGGCGGAGCTGTCTTTCCGCCTTCGATATGATCAAACGTATTTCTTCCCCCTTGTTCGTAATGGCGACAATGATCGCCTTTCGATGGTCAATCCACAGACCCACTTTTGTTTTCATCGAGTTTCTCCTTTGTGTTTCTCTTCCGCCGGCGGCGTTACGTCACTCGTCGCTGGCAGACTTTGCGAAAATGGTGGCCGTAGATGGCCAGGCCGACGGCCTCGGGAATAAGGCGAGGATGCCGGATCTGTGTCCAAAGCAGGAGCCTCCAATACTGCCACCGTTCCTGGCCCACCAGGCCAAGCCGATAGAACGACCGCAGGAGTGCGAGGATGTGGGAGAATCGTATGCGCCCTCGCATCTTGGGCGGCTGATATTCATGAAGAAAGGTCCGGATGCGTCGATAGTATTGTTCCGGGGAATAGATGTGCTGCAGGATTCCCTTGTAGCCTTCCCGCAGCGTGTCCAGGCTCATCGCCGGGATGATGTTCGTCGTGCCGTCGACGTTGTCTCCCGTCGGATCCCCGCGAAGACGGCCTTCCCTTTTCATCCGCTCATACAGCCGCGTTCCGGGGGGGGCCTGCAGCAGGCCGACCATGGCGGTCGCGATGCCGCTGTTCTGGATGAAGTCAATCTGCCGCTGGAAGATGGAGGGCCGGTCGTGATCGAAACCGACGATGAAGCCGCCGAGCACTTCAAGCCCCGCCCGCTGGATGCGTTTCACGTCTTCCACGAGGTTGCGGTGTTTGTTCTGGACCTTGCTACACTCGGCCAGACACTCCTCGTCCGGGGTCTCGATGCCGATGAAGACCCTGTTGAATCCGGCCTCCACCATCATGTCCATCAAGGAGGAATCGTCGGCCAGATTGATGGACGCCTCGGTGAAGAAGAGAATGCCGGTTCTGCCCTTGCGCCATTCGATGAGGGCCGGCAGGAGATCGTTCTTCAGGAAGCGTTTGTTTCCGATGAAATTGTCGTCTACGAAGAAAATCTCATCCCGCCAACCGCGGGCGTACAGGCTGTCGAGCTCGGCGATAACCTGCTGGGAGGTCTTGGTGCGCACACGATGGCCGAGCAGAGCGGTGACGTTGCAGAAATCGCAGTTGAAGGGACAGCCGCGGGAGAACTGGATGCTCATGCTGGCGTATCGCTTGAGGTTCAGCAACTCCCATTTGGGTGGGGGCGTCTGACGCAGGTCCGCGTGCTCGGCGGATGAATAGATCCGCTCGGGGTTGCCTTGCGCCAGGTCTTTGAGAAAGGCCGGAAGCGTCAGTTCGGCTTCGTTCAAGACGAAATGGTCCACGGCCTGGAACTTCTCGTGTTCGATCTGGAACAGCGGACCGCCGGCCACGATCCGCAGACCCGCCTCCCTGCACCGTGTGACGATCCGATGGGCCGATTCACGCTGGACGACCATGGCGCTGATGAACGCGCAGTCGGCCCACGCCAGGTCCTTCTTCGTCAGAGCCCGTACGTTGGTGTCCACCAGCCGTTGCGGCCATTCCGGCGGCAGCATGGACGCGATGGTCAGAAGTCCCAGCGGGGGCAAGGCCGCGCGTTTGCCCACGAACTGCAACGCGTGCTTGAAGCTCCAAAACGTATCCGGGAACTCGGGGTAGATCAGAAGGATGTTCATCCGAGCTTGTTCCTTTCTCAGCAGCCACGGGAATATCAGCATGGCGGCGATCATCCAGAACATAGGGTTTTCCCTTTGGGTGGCCCTGAACCCACCGGCCCCGGAGCCTTCGTTGCCGGCCGGCGGCGATCAGCGAGCCTCCTTGTTCTTGTGTCCCTCCATGGTTTTCAGTTCTTCACACGGTACTCTTTCTGTTGCTGCGTTTTTCGGCCTATTCTTCCAAGCATACTACGTTTTGGGTCGGCCGTTCTCTATAGGGTGTTACCCTACCTTTCTGTGGAGTGGAAACTCACGCAGGGTCAGTGCCTCGACTCCACTTCCAGTCCCGGATTTCTGGCATGTCCTGGCCGTTTTTATCGATGTACTGCTTGTGTTCGATCAGCTTGTCCTTGAGCTGCTGCTTCAGGTAGATGCCCTTGTCGCCGGTCTGCGGCAGGCGGTCGATGGTGTCCATCACGAGGTGGAAGCGGTCCAGATCGTTCAGCACCGTCATGTCGAAGGGCGTGGTGA
>CALMMH010000099.1 GCA_937868145.1 uncultured Phycisphaerales bacterium | reverse complement strand
CCTGTCGGTGCGGAATTGGCTGAGGCCGGACCGCTTGCGGTCCGCGGGCGGTTCCGTAGACTGCGATCTCCCCCATCTGGGCGGAAGGGTTCTCGAACGTCAATCGCAGATACCGCGTCGAGACGACGGCCTTGCGCGACGACCACCTGCGGTACTCATTCAATTCGTCGACACACAGCGATTTCCAGGCGTCGGCCTCGCGAGAGTCGACGGTCAATCGGCCGTGGCCTTCCCCGTCGAACCAGCAGATGTCCGTGAGATCGTGGACTGCTCCCAGGTCGATGACGATCGAGAGCGGGTAATAGAGCTTGGCGTTCAGCCAGCCGTTGGAGTAGAGAGTCTTGGGCTGCGAGGCGTCGCCTGTGCGGGGATCGCCTGCGAGGTCCTGTTCATCGACGAGCTCGACGGCGGGCCTTTGCCCCGAGAGGTTGATCAGCATGTCTGAGTTCAAGCGGACGCGATCGGCCGCCGGGACGCGCGAGGATTGCGTCAGAGCCAGCAGGCAACAGGCCATCAGAGCTGCAAAAGCCGGTCCGGCGGGAGTTCTTGTCTTGTCGGTCATAGAGCCATCCTGTGATTTCACGGCGTGATTGCCGAAGACGCACTATATAGGAAGGCGATGGTCCCGTCTATGCGAGGAGTGAGACTGCCCCGGACGAGGAGGCGTGCAGTATGGGGTCGTGGCGAGGCTGGGACGGCGTTTGCTTCCTATCGCAGGATTTCGATCATCTTGTCGACGACGACGTCCAGGCGGTCCTTGATGCTGTATCGGCCTTCGCCGAGTTGTCGCCGGATATCGAGGATTTTGTCGACGCGGATTTCAGGCTCTTCATCCAGGAGGAGAACGGCGTTGTCGGATTTGACGGTGCAGGTGCAGTGCGGTCGGCTCATAGTCTGTTCCCTGTCTGTGGTCGAGAAACTGCGGTAACTCCCCGCGAGTTGCGTCGCATTCCCGTTCCGCCCCATGTAATCACGTTCCGGAAGACCACACGAATGAACAGCCTCCACAGGTTCCCGGAGTCCGCTCTGTCTTCCTCTCCTCCGAACAGCCATTATCGGCTTTGCGAGAAAACCGGCGGGACCACTTCCCGGGAGCCTCCTTGCCCCCCTCTGACGTCGGCAAAGACCTCAAAAACCCCTGGATCCCAGCCGGACTAATCTCAATCCCTTGTCCTGTGTCCTGATCGATGTGGATTCGACATCGGACAGGATCACATCCTCGGAACGTGGTCCCGCGGAATGGCCGCGAATCCGTTTCCAACTCGTCAAACCCAGATTCAGATTCGCTCAATTTCCCAAGAATCGGCCGCCTTTCTCAGGCGCCGCACATCCGTAATGCCCTCTTGGTCAGCCATTGCCCCGTGCAGTTTTCGCGTGTGCACGCATACCAGATGAACACCGCACTGTCCTCCGTAAGTCTGTCGAACTCGACCATGGACGCTCCGCACTCAGGGCAAATCCGTTCCGCCTCTTCTGTTTCTGTCAGACCGGCGACACCCAGGGCAAGATGGGGGAACCGGGGTGCCTCTTCGATCGCACGGTTGATTCCATTCAACAAACTCATTCTCAATCTCTCCTTTCGCGAGTCTCCCGGTATTACCCTGGTGCACCTGAGAAACCCGAAACTACACCGCGTCGCCACAGAAACGGCGGCAACCCCGGAATGTGTGATTCTTTCAAAGTCGGATAATATTCCAGGATACGTCCAGATCGAGGTGTCTGGAAAGTAGGCAAAGTACTTAAAAGCCTCCCTGCCAAAACCCTAATTCGCAGGCCGGCGCCGATGGCGCCATCTCGATCTGGCCGGCTTTGGGCAGTCGCATCGATCATGTGGGGCGTCTCGTGCTTCGGGCCTGTTCCAACTGCGCCGCCGCGAACGGCCAGTTTGCCAGCTTCATGAAGTTGTCGACCCAGCCTGCGCGGTTGTTCTGATGCTGCAGGTAATAGGCGTGCTCCCAGACGTCGCAGACCATCAGGGGAAGGACGCCCCAGAGGGCCGCGTCCTGGTGCCGTTCGGTCTGCATGATCAACAGCTTGTCGGAAATGGGTTCGTAGACAAGCAGGCCCCAGCCGTTGGACATCACGGCCTTGGTGGCCGCAGCGAACTGATTCAGGGCATTCTGGACCGAGCCGAAACTCTTGTTCATGGCGTCGCCCAGGCTGTCGGGCACTTGTTCGCGATTGGGGCTCATCGAGCGCCAGAACAGGGTATGCAGGACATGGCCGCTGCCGTTGACCGCCCGGTCGACGCTCAGCGGTCGGATCGCGGCGTAATCGTTCTTCTCCCGGGCGGCCTGCATCTTCTCCAACGCCGTGTTCAGCCCGTTCACATAGCCGGCGTGGTGCTTGT
>CALMMH010000098.1 GCA_937868145.1 uncultured Phycisphaerales bacterium | reverse complement strand
ACGAGATCCAGAGACCGAGCCCCCGTTGCGGCCCGATAATCTATTGCCTCAATCCCGACGATCCAGCGGACTCGAAGTCGCCAAGGCAATGACCCGACCCCGATCCCCCACCGCACAGTAGAAATGGTACACGATATCGCCGTGCTTGATCACCCAGGGTTTGTGGGCATACGTCTGGTCCCAGGACTCGGAGGGTTCGATCAAATGCGGCCCATCCCACTTGGTCCAGCGGGCCAGGTCGTAGGAACAGGCGAAAGTGTCGAAGGCCTTGGGCTGCCAGAAGGCGCCGAAGTAGTGCATCACCCACACGTCACCCATTCGCACGATCTGCGGGTCGCCGGAGATTCCCTTGCCATTGTCGATGACCGGCTCCCTGCCGAAACGCAGCCAGTTCCGCATGTCCCTGGAGACGGCCATCCCGATGCATTCGCGGTCGGGCCGCTTGCCATTGTAAAACATGACATAGGGATAGCCTAACGTCTCGGCTTTGTCATGGATGATGTTGCTCTTGTAGAGAGTCACGTTCTCGAACTCCCGCACGTCCGGCTGGCTCGGCGACAGGACGGGCTCCTCCAAACGGTTCCACGCGGCCGGACGGGTCGGATCGTCCGTCCAGGCCATGCCGATCGAGAGGGGGTCGGTCTCGTAGCCTTCCAGGGCCCCGCCGACGTACGACAGCCAGTATTTGCCGTCGCAGGTGTCGGGCTTGTAGGAGCCGCCCCACGTGGGGTCCTGCAAAGCGATGAACCCCGCCGACTGGTTGGCGTCCCAGGTCCCGTTGCGGAACTGGAGAATCTTGCCCAACGGCTTCCAGTGGAGCAGGTCCTCGCTCTCGGCCAGGAGGGTCTCATAGCCCTTGCCGTCGAAGCGGATGTACATCATGTACCAGCGGTCCCCCTGCCGGAAGACGCTGGGACAATCGACCGCCGCTCCGCCTTGCCCGCTGAGGACCACGCCGTACTTGTACGGCGTCTTCACCTGCTCATAGATCCGCTCCATGACGTCGCGAGGCATCGCTCTGCCCTCCTCCGGCGGCGTCACCATTGTGCGACTCGCGGTGTCGTTCGCCTCACATGAAACCGAGACAACACAGAACAGGGCCGTCAACAAAGCAATTCTGAAGGCGTGACTCACGGCTTATCCTCCGACCACTCAGACGAACTGTGATGGTCTACACTTGCTCTCCGGGTGGCAGACATCAGCAACAGCGCGTCTTCGTCAACGCACGGGGAACCGCACGAGCGTGACGCTCAGCGGGGCCACCTCAAGCCGGCTTTCCCACTGCACCGGCACTTCAATGATCTGGAGCCGCTCGTTGTTGGCGTCGTTGTGCATCGTCGGCTCGTCTCCGGCGATGATCCAGCCGGTGCCCTTGGCTTGCAGCTCAATCCCGTCGAGCTTGATCTCCAGAGCCTTCGACTGGCGATTCGGGTTCACAACGGCGATGGCAACGGCCTTGCGGTCGTCGGCCCAGGCCGCGGCCACATCGAGAGCCGCGGCAGCGTGATCGCCCTCGACCTCGATGGGGATCGAGCCATAATGATGGCGA
>CALMMH010000097.1 GCA_937868145.1 uncultured Phycisphaerales bacterium | reverse complement strand
GCGACGCTGGCCTATTTCCTGTTCACGCAGGGCGACGCGGTCGGCCTGGCGACCTTCGACGACCGAATCCGCGAGTACATGCCGCCCCGCAACCGGCCCAGCTATCTCCGACGGCTGATGCAGGCTCTGGAGGCCGAGCCCGTTGGCAAAGCCACGGACCTGGGCCCCCCGCTGCAGCGAATCGCCCGCATGCTGACCAAGCGAGGCATGATCGTGCTGATCTCCGATCTGCTGACCTCGATCGAACGACTCGAACGGGACCTCGGCTACCTCCTCGCCGGCGGCCACGACATCGTGCTCTTCCACGTCCTCGATCCCGCGGAGCTGCATTTCGAGTTCGAAGCGCCCGCTCTGTACGAGGACATCGAGAGCGGGCGCGATCTCTACGTCGATCCGGTCGTCGCGCAGAAGAGCTATAAGAGGATGCTGGGCGAGCACCTCGACAGCGCCAAATCCATCTGCGCCCGACTCGGGATCGATTACCACCTGTTCGCGGCGGACCGCCCGTACGACGCCGCATTGTTGGAGTTCCTGCAGCATCGAATGCGTATCCGCAAGCAAATCCGGCGGATCCACAGGCCGGGAGGCGGGAGGTCGATATGAGTTTCCTGTACCCCCTGCTTCTGGCCGGCGTCACCGCGATCGCGTTGCCGATCGTGCTGCACATGATCCGTCGGCACACGCGAAAGCGCGTGACATTCAGCTCGCTGATGTTCCTGCGGACGACGGCCCCGCGTTTGCGGAATCGCAGCCGTCTGGAGCACATTCCCCTGCTGATCCTGCGATGCCTGATCGTGTGCCTGCTGGCGTTCGCCTTCGCGCGGCCGTTCCTGGCCAAGCCGGTCGCGGCGGGCAAGACCCAGCCCGGCAGGCGAATCGTTCTCCTGCTCGACACCAGCGCATCGATGCGGCGGGCCGGCCTGTGGGATCGGGCTGTCGAGGAAGCCAGAGCGGCCCTCGCAGATATCGGGCCGTCTGACCGCGTGTGCGTGATGAGTTTCGACCGCGGCACGCAAACGCTGGTCGGCTTCGAACAATGGGGCACGATGGACCTGTCGCAACGAGCACCGGCTGCGATCCAAAGTCTGACGACAGTCTCGCCCGGCTGGGGTCCGACGAATCTGGGGCAGGCTCTGGTTACGGCAGCCGAGACCCTCGAAGACGACGAGGTCGGCGACGACCGCCAGGCTCGCGGGATTCGCCAGGTCATACTGATCAGCGATCTGCAACAGGGAAGCGATCTCTCGGCTCTGCTCGCCTACGAATGGCCCGAGCAGGTCGAGTTGGCGATCAAAGCGATCCCGTGCAAAGAGACGACGAACGCGTCCCTGCGGTTGGTCGCAGCTCGCGATTCCCTGGCCGCTTCGCGTCCGGCCGACGCGATGAATGTCCGCATCACGAATTCGGGCGACGCAACGAAGAATCGCTTCCAACTGCGGTGGGAGCCGCAGACCGATGCAAATGCGATGAGCGAGGTCTACGTGCCGGCGGGCCGAAGCGTCGTCGTGCAGGCCCCGGCCAAGCCAGGCTCATCAACGGCGACGAAACTCGTCCTGACCGGCGACGATCACGAGTTCGACAACGTTCTCTACATCGCCCCGCCGCGGGAACAACCGGTGAGCATTCTCTACATCGGCGACGACGATCCCAACGACGCCAAGGCGATGCTCTACTACGTTCGTCAGGCGTTCGCTCCGGGCTCGCATGTCCTCTCGCAGCCGCACAGCGAGAGCCTGAGCGAAACAGACGTCGCGGCGGCGAATCTGGTCGTGGTCGCGGATGCGATGCCCGCGGCAAACGCAGCGACGCTGCGTCGATCTCTCGAATCCAGCCGCACGGTCCTGTTCGTGATGCGGTCCGCCGAGACCGCTGCGACGTTGTCGGCTTTGGCCGGTGTCGACACTCTCGACTGCCGCGAGGCCGAGGTCGACCGCTATGCCATGCTCGACTCCATCGACTTCAAGCACCCGTTGCTCGCTCCGTTCTCCGACCCACGGTTCGGCGACTTCACGCAGATTCACTTCTGGAAGCACCGCCGGCTCGATCTAGGCGACCATCCGCAGGCGAGGGTGCTGGCCCGTTTCGACAGCGACGCGCCGGCTTGGATCGAGTTTTCCGTCGGCCAGGGAACGCTCCTGGTCTGGACCAGCGGGTGGGCCCCTGCGGACAGCGATCTGGCGCTGTCGTCCAAGTTCGTGCCGCTGCTGTACTCGATCCTCGAACACAGCGGGACTCTCGCAGAGCGGCAGTCGCAGTACTTCGTGGGCGATTCCGTGCGTGCGCCGGGCGAGCAGGCTTCTTCGCAGGCGGATCAGCCTGGAATCCACACGGCCCAATCGCCGACAGGCAGTCGAACCTTCGCGGTCAACCTGCCGCCGAACGAGAGCCGCACGGAGCCGATGGCCGTCGAAGACATCGAAAGGATGGGCATCCCGCTGGAGCCGGTCTCCGACGTGGCGCCCGCAGACATCGAACAGACGACACAGCAAAGCAGCTTCGCGCAGATGGAGTCGCAGCAGAAGCTCTGGCGGTGGGCGCTCGTCGCGGCGTTGGTGATGCTCTTGATCGAGATCGGGCTGGGCGGATGGCTGTCTCGCGCCGCCCCCGGACCTCAGGGGGAACAACCATGATCGAGGAAGCTCTTCGCAGACAGATGCAGCCGGCGGTGGATCGTCGCATGCACGTGCGTCTGGCGTGGCGGATGGCCGCCTGCTGGCTCGCCGCCGGACTCGTCGGAATGTCCCTCGCCGTGATCGCCTGGCTGTGGGGCTGGAGATCGCCGTGGACGATCGTAGTCCTGTTTGTCGGCGCACTTCTGGCGACGGTCTGGCTGGTCTATCGCTCGCGGCGATCGCAGCCGGACTATCGAGCTCTCGCAAGAAGCATTGAGGAGCAACACCCCGAGTTGCAGGCCCTGCTGTTGGCGGCGGTCGAACAGAAGCCCGAAGGCCCCGACGGCCAGTGGAGCTACATGCAGAGGCGGGTCATCGGCGAGGCCATCGAGCACGCCGCGGGCCACGAATGGCAGGAGAGCGTTTCCACGATGCAGCTCTTCGTGGCCAATCTGGCGCGCCTGGTGGCGATGGTGTTCCTGTTCGTCGCACTGCTGCAGGTCGTTCCGTCCACATCGTTCGTGTTCCGCGGCGGCACAGGCGTCTTGGCCGCCCAGGACTACAACGTCAGCGTGAGCCCAGGCGACACGGAGATCGAGCAGGGGTCGCCCGTGGTGATTCTCGGCCGGTTCGAGGGCAAGACGCCGTCGAGCGTGAACCTGTTCTTCACGCCGGCCGGTCAGGAGCCGCAACAAATCCCGCTGACCCGCAGCCTCGACGACCCGGTCTTCGGCGGCGTTCTCCAGGACATCCGTTCCGACGTGCGGTACCGCATCGAATACGAAGGCAGGCGGACGCGCGAGTATACGATCAGCGTCTATCAGAGTCCCGAGCTGCTCCACGCCGACGCGACGATCGAGTATCCCTCCTACACGAAGCTGCCGGAAAAGACCATCGAGGACACGCGGCAGATCGCGGTCGTTGAGGGCTCCAAAGTCACGCTGCGGTTCACGCTGAACAAGCCCGTCGCGACCGCGAGACTGAGCCCCAAGTCGGGAATCGCCCTGGCCTTGACCATGGACGCAAACGATCCCAATGTTCTCACGACCTCGATCACCGCCTCGCAGAGTGAGCGATACGAGTTGCACGTCGCGGACGCCCAGGGGCGATCGAACAAGATGCCGCCGCGGTTCACGATCGACGTGCACCAGAACCTGCCCGCCCAGATCAAGCCCGTGTTCCCGAACCGCGACGTGGTGGCCTCGCCGCTGGAGGAGATCGACCTTCAGGCCGAGGTGTCCGACGATTACGGCGTGACCGCTTATGGACTCACGTACACGCTGGCGGGCACGGAGAGCCGGGACATCAAGCTGGACTCGAACCGGCCTGGCATCGTCAAGGCCGAAGGCCTTGGCGATGGCTCTCCCGAATCCACCGAAGACCATCGCCAAGCTTCGCTTGACGCTGCCACCCAGACAACGACGCCGCAAATCAAGTATCTGCTGGCGATGGAAGACTTGCAAGCCCAGCCGGATCAGTTGCTCACCTACTATTTCTGGGCCGACGACGTCGCGCCCGACGGCTCGCCCCGCAGAACCGCCGGCGACATCTACTTCGCCGAGGTTCGCCCCTTCGAGGAGATCTTCCGCGAAAGCCTGTCTTTCCAGAACGAGCAGAACCAGGAGCAGCAGAACCAACAAGGCGAGCAGCAGGAGCGGTCGGGCGAACAACTCGCTCAATTGCAGAAACAGATCATCACCGCGACATGGAACATCAAGCAGCAGGCCGAACGCTCCGGCGGCATCGCCGGACACAAGGACGATCTCGACATCGTGAGCCAGTCGCAGGCGGATGCCCTGGAACAGGCGCAAAAGGCCCTGGCCGAGGCCGAGGACCCGGCGTCGGTGAAATCGCTTCGGTCCGCTGCGGAGCACATGCAGACGTCTCTGGACCATCTGGCCCAAAGCGACGAATCCGCTGCGACGGGCGAGTTGACGCCCGCTCTGGCGGCCGAGCAATCCGCTTATCAGGAGTTGCTCAGGTTGCGGGACCGCGAGCACCAGATCGCCCGCAGCCGGAGCAATTCGAATCGAGCCAGCGCCAACTCCGCGCAGTTCCAGCAGCAACTGCAACAGTTGGAGCTCACGCAGCGGGAGGACCGCTACGAGACGCAGCGGACGGCGCAGCCTCAACAGCAGACCGAGCGGCAGGAGGACCTCCAAGCCCTCAACCGTCTCCGCGACCTGGCCCGGCGGCAGAACGAGATGACCGACAGGTTGCGGGAGGCCGAGGCGGCGCTTCGCCAGGCGCGCAACGAACAGGAGCGGGAAGAGGCGTTGCGCCAGTTGAAGCGTCTGCGGGACGAACAGATGGAAGCGCTTCGCGATGCGGACGAACTCCAGCAGCGGATGGAGAGCCCGCAAAACCGTCAGCGAATGGCCGAAGCCAGGGAACAGCTTGACGATTCCCGCGAGCAGATCCGCCAATCCACCGAGGCGTTGGAGGATGGAATGCTTTCCCAAGCCATCACCTCCACGGCCCGCGCCGGCCAACAGCTCGAGCAGATGCGAGAGGAATTCCAGCGCCGCACCTCCAGCCAGTTCACCGACGCCATGCGGGATATGCGAGACCAGGCGAGAACCCTCGACGAAGAACAGAACCAGATCGCCAACGAGATGCAGCAGCAACTCGATGCGAAACAAAAGTCGCTCGCGGGCGACAATAGGAGCCAGGAACTGGCGGAGCGTGTCGAGAAGCAGAGGCAGGCCATGGACGAGCTGGTCGACCAGATGAAGACCACCAGCGAGCAGGCGGAAGTCTCGGAGCCGTTGCTCTCCAGAAAGCTCTATGACACGCTTCGCGAGGCGGGCACGGAAAATCTCGACCGGGCTCTCCAGGCCACCGGCGAACTGTTGAAGCGGGACTTCCTGCCGCAGGCCCAGGAGATCGAACGCCGGGCCGGCGAAGGCATCGAGGGTCTTCGCAAGGGCGTCGAGGACGCCGCGAGCAACGTGTTGGGCGACGAGGCCGAGTCGCTGCGTCTTGCCCAACAGCAACTCGATGAGCTGATCCGGGAAGTGGACAACGAGGTCGCCCGCGCCACCGGCGCGCGAGACTCACAATCCACCGATGCCAATGAGCCTGCAAACGCAACCGGTCCGCGGCAGCAGGCCAACGCTCAACCCGGCGCAGGGGACAACCCGATGCGCGATCCCAACAGTCAGGAACAGGCTCGCGCCGGAGGCGCGCCTCGTGGCGAGGGCGTCCCGCCCTCGAATCGCAGGCAGGCGCAACAAGGCGGCTCGCCGCGAGAGGGTGGACAACCGCAGGACGCTCTCGAGGGCCAGGCCCGCGATGCTGCGGGCCCGCGGGCCGATCCGACCGGTCGAGGCGGTTTGCGAACTGAATCCGGACCGTGGGACGATCAGGGCGAACGGGGTCCCTTCACCGGCGAGGACTTCCTCACGTGGTCGGACAGGCTGCGCGACGTCGAGGACATGCTCCCCGAGCGCGACCTTCGAGACGAAGCGGCACGGGTCTGGGATCGAGCCCGAGCCGTGAGGGCCGAGTTCAAGCGGCACGGCTCGGAACCGCAGTGGGATCTGGTCCGCAGCCAGATCATGGA
>CALMMH010000096.1 GCA_937868145.1 uncultured Phycisphaerales bacterium | reverse complement strand
CAGAAGCATTCGGCCAGCCGTCGATCGCCGCGACGCTTGCCGCTGTTGCGATCGATACGGCCGAAGCTTTCGGTTCGCCGGCTCTGGGCGTTTCCATCACAGAAGCCGGTGGAATACAGAGCGCGGAAGCCTTTGATTCACCGGTTATCGCTCCGCCTGTGGCCCCATGGGACATCACCGAGGCCGGAGGGATCGCCAGCGCAGAGGCTTTCGATTCGCCGGCAGTCGAGATTCAGGTTGTCGATGCCCAGGTCCAAACACTTGGCGGTCGCGGCAGCCGCGGACTGCTGCGTGGCCCGACTACAGAGGACATCGAGAAAGCCTGGGAGACGGTAGAAGCATTCCAGGCGTGGCAGAATACTGAAAAAGTTGTCCCGGAAGCGGCCGAGATCGAGCCAGAGATTCAGACTGAAATTCAGCCGGAAATCGGGCCGGAGATTCAGATAGCCGCTGATGCCATCAACCAGGCACGCACGGCCGCACGCGCTACCGTCGATACGCAAAAAAGAGTAAAAACTGTTCCAATGCCAGCGGAACAGTCCGGCGACGAGTTGCTACTCGCAGCCTTGATCGCGCTGGCCGAAGACGAGTGAGGGAACTATGGCAAAAAGCAGGGGAAGCACAGGAATGGTGGCGATGGATGACAAGTGGAAAGTGGAGGGTGACCTGCGCACGTTGCAGGACGCCTGCGCCATCAACAAGGATCCGAAGCGCCTGAAAGCCGCGCAGGCTCTCGCCAAGGAAAAGCTGATGGAAATGGCGCAGGTTGCCGGCGAATACAAGGAGTGATGATATGCCGATGACAGCAGAAGAACTGGCGGGACTGTCCGACGAAGAACGTGCAGCTCTTGCCGAAGGCGATGACGAGGATCTTGCCGCTCTCAAGCAAATCGTCGGGGACAAAGACGACGAAGGCGAAGATGGCGGGGCGGATAAGGACGCGGACAAGGGCGCGGACAAAGATGCAGGCAAGGATGCGGCTGCTGAAAAACCAGCCGCAGAAGACGATTCCGCCACCGAGACACCCGCCGCAGAAGAACAGGAACCCGGGTTCGTAGCCCAATACCATTCGGCCCCCGTCGAGGACTACGCCGTCAAGGTAGCTGCGATAGAAACCCGGCGCGCAGAAGCCTTGCAGCAATTCAAGGACGGCGATATCGACGCCGAAGAGTTCAGCACTCAGATACAGACCGTCGAATCGGAACTCCGTGTACTGGACCGCGCTCAGGTCAAGGCAGAAATCTCTGCCGAAGCCACGAAACAGGCTGCCGAGCAGGAGTGGGCGTGGGAGATCAAGCGCTTCATGCGCGACACAGCCACGCGGGAAGGCATCGATTACCGCGTCGATCTGGCCCAGCAGAACCTCATCCGCGCGCAGGAATCGAAAAAGGCAGAAGACATCGCCGTTGCCCAGGAAGCGCTGCGGCGCACCCGCAGGCTCAACGCCGCCCTGGATGTCGAGGTCAAGGCAATCTCCCAGGAACCGGAGAGCGAAGGCAAGACATCGGTCTGGTGTCTGCACGAGGCCCATCGCCGGCTTAAAGCCGACTTCGGTTTAGGGAAAAAGGCTACCGTCGCAAAACCGGCTGATTCTGAAAAAGCAGATCTCCGCCGCAAGCCTGATCTCAAGGTCGTGCCTCCGAATCTCGGCAGTGTTCCGGCAGCAGGCGGGGCGGATGATTCGACCGGCGGCGGGGAATTCGCCCACCTGGATAACCTGGAAGGCATGGAACTCGAGAACGCGCTCGCCGCGATGTCCCGTGCCGATCAGGACAGGTATTTGCGGGCCGGATGAGCATCACCTCCCTCACGTTTGATGTTGGCGTCGGCGAAGCCATTTCTATCGACCGTGGGCGCATTACTGTCACCGTAGAGGAGAAATCGGGCCGCCGGTCAAGACTTCGCGTCATGGCTGATGAGAAGATTTCTGTCGAGAAGGCTGGGGCAAAAAAGAACGGCGTGGAGCAGGCGAAACAAGGCATCAACGTGAAATAGAATTCGCGGAGACGCGAATAGAGGTGCCGCCGGCATCTCTACAGCTGGCGCGCAGGAGTGCGCCTTGGATGAAACTTTTCAAGGAGCACTACTATGAAGACCATCATCGGGTTAGGTGACCCGAAAGCGGTCAAGAAGTACAGCGCCTTCCTGGCAGTTGATGTCGGGCGGGAAAGCTACTTCAACCGCAAATTCATGGGCGTCGGCGAGGAAAGCCAGATGCCCATTCAGACGCTTCCCCATCTGGAAAGCGATGCCGGGGATAACATCTCCTACGATCTGTGCATGCAGTTGAAGATGCAGCCGATCGAAGGTGACAATACCCTCGAAGGCAAAGAGGAAGATCTGAAGTTCTATACCGATTCGGTATACATCGATCAGGCCCGCGGGGGCGTGAACACCGGCGGCCGGATGACGCGCAAGCGCACCATCCATGATCTTCGCCGGACTGCCCGCGTTCGGCAGGGAGAATGGTGGGCTCGGTTGTTCGACGAGCTCATCTTCATGTACCTGTCGGGCGCCCGCGGTGTGGGTTCGGATTTCATCTTTCCGACGACCTACACCGGATTCGCTACCAACACCCTGGTCGCGCCGGATTCCCAGCACATTCTCTACGGGGATGGCACGTCCAAGGCGACCTTGACCGTGGCGGGCATCATGACGCTGACCGTGATCGAGCGGGCGGTGACGCGCGCGGCAACCATGGGGGGCGGAACGTCAGGACTGCCGGCGATCCAGCCGATCAAGATCGAAGGCGAAGAGCGCTACGTGATTGTGATGCACACGTACCAAGCCCATAGCCTGCGCAACAACAGCACGACCGGACAGTGGCTGGACGTGCAGAAGGCGCTGGCAACCGCTGTCGGCAACAAGTCGCCGATCTTCATGGGCGGCATGGGTTATCACCGCAACACGGTGCTGCACGAACACAGGGCCATCATCCGGTTCTCGGACTACGGCGCCGGCGCGAACCTTCCTGCAGCCCGGGCACTCTTCCTCGGCCGTCAGGCCGGAGTCGTGGCGTTCGGATCACCGGGCACCGGTCTTCGGTTTGACTGGCACGAAGAAAGCCGGGACAACGGCAACCAAGCGGTTATCTCCACGTCGAGCATCTTCGGCACCAAGAAAACCGCGTTCACCATCGACGGCGCGTCGCGCGACTTCGGGGTTATCGCCCTGGATACGTATGCGGTCGACCCGGCGTAAGGAGCACTGACATGGCACTTTTCCAAAGCGATTACGACAAAGGGATCAAAGTTGTTCCCAGCGCCGATGACAGCGATCTCCTCTCGCTTCGCGTGGAGTTCGCTGCAACTGCCGCGGCAACAGGCGATATTTTTGCCTGCCTGCCGATCCCGGAAGAACACGTCCTCGTCGATGTGATCCTGGATGCCGATGACCTGGATACGGTTACCGGTATCACCCTGTCGGTGGCGTATCTGAACGCCGGCAAGACCGACATTGACGTCACCAACAACGTCAACGGAGACGGCGCCGCGTTCATCGTGGCGAGCACCGTCGCCCAGGCGGGAGGTATTGCCAGGCCCACCACGAAATCCTTGTGGCGGGCGCTCCCGCGGGCCGCCACCCCTTCCGGCACTACACCGACCGGCGCGCAACTCAAAAACCTCGGCATCAAGGTCGTTGCCGGCGCCACGGGGTTCCAAGCCGGTGAGCTGGGGTTGACGGCGATTTACCGGGCTGCAAGTTTCGGCGGGTAACCATCGCGTAACAATGGTTCGTAACCGGGGCCTTCGGGTCCCGGTTATCACTGAGGGTTAAAAATGAAAATAATCTGCAAGATCAAACGTCAGCAAACCGATCGTGACGGAAATGTCGTTTCCGAAGGCAGCAAAATCGAACTCGGGGCCAATCGCGAGCGCGTGTACCTGTTCAAGCCAGACAAGAATGGCGACCACGTATGCGACGTGACAGACGCTCGGGATATCGCCGCCCTCATCAAGATCGACGAAGGCTTCGAAATCCATCCCGGCGAGCTTTCGCGGGGACCGGAACAGAAACCCGTCGAGCCGGAACCGGTTAAAGGCAAGGCCAAGGGGGTCTGACTGTGAAGGCTTGGGCCACATTCTACGATCTGACAAACCCGCACCTACCTGGCGCGTCAACTCAGTCCGTAGATATTGCCCTGCGCAACGCCGCCAGAGAGTTCTGCCGACGCGCCAAGGTTTGGCGAGAGACCCATGCCGCCATACCTACTGTGGCCAACACGGCGGTCTACGGCCTCACCGTGACCACCGAGAAAGTCGCGGCCGGGATTGAGTACGCGACCTGCGATCTGTCTCCTCTGCGCATTCTCACGGATTCCGAGGCCGTGCCGTTCAATGTCCTGGGCCCAGGAACTCCGGGCGGTATTCTGTTGGTCGACGCCTCGGACGTCCAGCTTTTCCCGGCTCCGAGTACAGCCGGGCTGTCCATCATCCCCTATCTGGTCATGATGCCAGGCAGCACCGCTGATGGCGTCACGGATCAGATTTTCGAGAACTATTGCGAGGCCATTGCTGCCGGCGCGAAAAGCGAATTGATGCTCAGTCCGAAGAAGCCATACTCGGACGCGGCAACTGGGGCGGCGCAGCGCGTGATTTTCGAGATGGCTGTCGCCAGAGCCGCGCTGGCCAGAACCGGGCGGGGAAGAAGTCGCGCGCGCTCTGCCAACAGGTTCATTTGATATGACCACCGCACAGACCGTCGTCACCAACGCCCGCGCCGCGCTTTACGACGAGGACCCGGACGGCACCTGGCCGGACGCCGAACTCCTACGCCGTTTGAATGAAGGCATACGGATACTGCGGAACAAGCGCCCGGATTTGTTCGTCGGGTCGTTTGCCGTGCCGATTGTCGATCTTGCGCTCGGAGATACCCTGACGATCGACGAAGCCTACCACCCAGCGCTCGAAGACTACATCGTCGCCCGGGCCTTGATGAAACAGAACGAAGAAGGCTCTCCGGCTCGGGCAGCTGCGTTCTTCGCGCTATTCGGAGAACAGACTTGACCATTCCAACCCGGACGGTCAGCGTCCACGTATTTGCGGACTGATCGAGCAACAAGAAGACGAGAAGATCGATGAAACTCCTCCTCACCCTCCTGCGTAAGTTCTCGATCTCAAATTCGGAGTGAACTATGTCAAGGAAGTACAAAGACAATGCCGAGGCTCCGCTCTCGACAACGATCAGTTCGATCGACACAACGCTCGCCATCGCCGCCGGAAAGGGAACGCTCTTTCCTGCCGTCACCGGCCGCGGTACGCCTGGCGCCACCAACGACTTCTTCGTGATCTCCCTTGTGAACGCCGCCAAGGATCGCGAGAAAATACGCGTTGAGCATCGCAGTGGCGACGCCTTCGGCTCTGCTGGTTTCCCGTTGATTCGCGGCTATGACGGCACTACGGCGCGCGCCTGGGGGGCCGGGGATGCCGTCTATCTGGACTGGGAGCGCAGCGCCGCTCAGGACGTTCAGGACCGTGCAGTAGCCTCGAATGCGCAGGCCTTCGGCTACAAGGATTCCTCGACTGCCGGCCTGAACTTCGGCTACTACGGTGGCACGCTACTGGTTGACGGCCTCGTGACTGCTGTATCTGATGCGACGGTCACTCTGGCGGCATCCAACACGAACTACGTCGAGCGGACGGCGGCCGGTGTGGTCAGCGCGAACACGACAGGTTTCACTGCCGACAAGATCCCGCTCTACCAAGTCGTCACCGACGCGGTGACGCTGACTAGTTTCACCGACAAGCGCGCCGACAACCGGTCGGTCTACGGGGCCATCGCGAAGTCTCTGGCGGCTGGCGGGACGATCACGCTGACTGCGGACGAGGCTCGGGCACCAATCATCGAATTCACCGGAGCCCTGCCGAACAACACGACGGTCGTATTCCCGGCCGTCAAGCGGGCCTGGGTGCTGCTCAACAACACGACGGCGGAATTCACGCTGACCGCAAAAGTCAGCGGACAGACCGGATTTCTGATGACCCGCGGCGAAGTCCTGACGGCCTACGGGAACGGGACCGACGTTCTGCGGACATCCGGTGCCATCAACTCAGCGGGCGCCATTGAGAACCTGTCGCTGGCGTTCAGCGTGGGCGCGAACGCCCTGACGGCCGCCGTCAAGACGCGCGCCGGCAGTGACCCGACGGCAGTCAGTCCCGTGCGGGTGGGC
>CALMMH010000095.1 GCA_937868145.1 uncultured Phycisphaerales bacterium | reverse complement strand
TGGACGATCGGGATTCCGCTGTCTCGGAGAGTTCCGCCATCCAACAGGAGGAGTTGGCGGTCGCCTTTGTCGGTGTCCGCGAGCGGATCGCTCGATTCATCACGCTCCGCGACGCGAAGGAAGTCGGGGTCGGGTGGAGCGGATCGCCTATGGTGTTGCCGGGCACGTCCACAGCCATCGGCTGTTTCAGCATGATTCACAGCACGTCTCGATACGACCAGAGCGTTCGTCGCGAGGGCGTGGGGCCGGTGGTTTCTCAGGTGCACAGGCTCCTGGGCGATGGCTTCGATGCGGGCCGTTTGCGTCGTGCCGAGGCCTCTCTCGAGCATCCCGGAGACGCGTGGGAAGCCTGCCAACTGGCCTTGCGGGCGGCGAGTTCTCTGCGGGCGGATCGATATGAACTGGCCGTGGAGCCTGCGAACGCATTCCTCCGGCTCCGGCCGAAATCCGCCTATGGGCACAGAGTGCTCGGCTACGTGAACGAGAAACTCGGCCGGCCTGAGGCCGCTCGGGAATCGTACAGGCGAGCGGTCGAACTGGACCCGAACGACCTCAACGCAAAGCTTCTCTATGCTCAGTTTCTGGGAGGCCACGGCGGTCCGGACGAAGCCAAACCGATCCTGGAGTCTCTATGGCGGAGCGGCCGATCTCGCGGACTTGTGGCCATCGCGATGGTGAATCTCCTGAGCGAACGGAATGAACTCTCCCGTTGCCCTGAGATTCTGGAGGGAGCCACGCAGGCCGAGCCGAACAACGCCTACCTCTGGCAGCAGATGGCGGCGTGTCGAGCGCAGACTCAAGGTCCCGCCGGAGCGGTGGAGCCGCTGACTCGGGCCGTCCGGTTGTGGCCCGAGCGGGGGGCGATCCGGGGCTCGCTGGCTCGTCTGCTGGAGGCGACCGGGAATCTCGATGGGGCCGAGGAACAATTCCGCACGCTGCTGGACGTGGAGCCGGAGAATCCCGTCGTGCACTACTGGCTGGCGGAGTTTCTCTACAAGCATCGACCTGATGCGGCCCCTGAGGCCTTCCTGCGGGCCCACAGGGCGCTCGATCTGCCGGCGAGAGGCAATCTGCCTCGGGAGAGGATCGAGCGATTGATCGCGGAACTCCAAGGCCGGCCGGAGCCCGAAGTCCAGAATTGACCCGATCTCCGGCGTCCCGTCGGGCTTACCGTTCGCGGACGGGTGTCAGTTTCCATTCGCGGTTGCTCAACTCCCGCTGCGCGTTCGGGTTGTAGTCCCGCAAATCCGTGTAGAGCATCTCTCCCTGTTCCGTGGTCCAGCGGTACTTGTACTCGGACGTGTCCCGCTCGACCTCCTTCGTGTAGGGATTGACGTACTCCTCCTGGCTGGTGAGCATCAGGTAGTCTTCGTAGTTGATCTTGGAGTTGGTCTGGCTGCGATGCTCGAAGATCTGCTGGTCGATGGACTGGATGTATCGTTGGGTTTCAAGCGATATCCGGGACCGGTCGGCGCTGGCCTTCGTCGCGGCGGCGACCCATTCGGGGTTCAGCCGGATGGACTGCCTGATGATGTCGAGGATGGGCTTCCACTGTTTGGCCTGGTCGGCGGGGGCGCGAAGCATGAGCGTATGCTGGTTGCTCCAGAGGGCCGCCGCATAGCGCATGTCCATCAGGCAGGTGACGAGGCCCTCGCGGAACCTCATTCCGCCCTCGGTGTATTCCACTGTCATCCCGCCCGCGTCGTACCGCAACGGCTGCGAGCCTGTCGAACGGAAATAGTCGTCAACGGCCTTGTACATCTTGGTGAAGACTTCAACCAACTCGGGAATGGGCTTGATTTCGACGACGTTGACGTCGGTGGCCGTCGGGTGCAGGGTCT
>CALMMH010000094.1 GCA_937868145.1 uncultured Phycisphaerales bacterium | reverse complement strand
GATGGATATGGGCCCTGGGCATCTCGACTTGCGCGAGAAGCGTCTCAACAGCAAGACGGTAATTGCTGACGGGCGAATCAGACGCGACATAGCGTTCATCCACCCAGAATACGTGCGTCTTGTCCCAGGGTACGGCATTCGGCTCGATCGCCAGCCGACGGAAAAAGAGCTCGGGCGTATGCCCGCCGGAGAAAGCCGTATAGAACTCGCCTCGCTCCGCGACAGCCTGCGTTGCCGCGGAAACGAACGACCGGACAGCCCGCGCGGCAAGGTCCTGCGAATCCGAAACAATCTCGATCTGGGGCTTGCGCATAGATCTATCGTCGCTCAACGCACGTGTCCGCCGCCCTCAGCGATTCCTTCAATCCACTGCGGAAAACCCGCTTACTGCTGGGTCGCACCCGCGTCCGTGTCGGTCTGTGTCTGTCCGTTGCCGTCCGTGCTTTCCACGATCTGCGATCCCACAATCGTCCCCATGGCCCGCCGGACGGCGAGCTTGGCCTCGACGTGTTGATGGATCGCCCGGTAGTAGTTCACACGAGCCGTCGTCAAAGCCGCACGCGCGTCGATCAGCTCCACCTGCGTGTTGATGCCCTGCTCGTAGCCGACCTCCGCCAGACGCAGGCCTTCCGTCGCCCGCTTGAAGTTCATCTGTTGCGATTGAACGAACTCCTCGGCGTTCCGCATGCTCAGCAACGTCTGAGTCAGCTCGTTGAGCGCGGTCTCCTCGAGGTCCACCAGGCCGAGCTCCGCCTGCCGCAGACGGGCCTTCTCCTGAATGATCGCGCCTTCCCGCTGGAACCCGTCGAAGATCGGCCAGGAGCCCTGGAGGCCCGCCTCCCAGGTGTCGCCCCACTCGATCGTGGGACTGGCGAAACTCTTCGGGTCCGGCTTGGCCCACGTGTTCGTGAAGTACCCGCTGACGGTGGGCAGGTATCGACTGCGGGCGATCTGGAGTTGTTCCCTCTGCCGACGGATCTGGACCTCCTGGCTGTACAGGTCGGGACGGTTCGTGAACGCCGCCTCGATCGCCTCGTCCATCGAGATCGGGACCGGCGTGAAGACGAATTCATCCGACAGCACGAAGTCGCTGTCCTGCGATATGCCCATGGTCTTGATCAGATTGGCGCGGGAGATGTTGATCGCGTTGCGGGCCCGGATCCGGTCGGCTTCATAGTTCGAAAGCTCCACCTGCGCCCGCAGGACGTCGAAGTCGGAGACCACGCCCCCGGCCCGGCGTTTCTCCACGGTCTGCAAGTGCACGGTCGCCGACCGCACGTCGTCCTCGGCAATCTCGACCAGATGCTGGCTGAGCAACAGGTTGTAGTAGGCCGCCTGGGCCGCATAGACCACGTCCTGGGTCGCAGCCCGGACCGTCTGGTCCGCGTACAGCGACAGGAGCCTGCTGGCTCGCACCTGGGCCGAGATGGCGCCGCCGGCATAGATCGGCTGCGTGACGGTCAGGCCGACCGAGTAGTTGTCCACGTCGCCGAGCTGCAACTCCTGCCCCTCGATCTCGAACGAGGAGACTTCATCAAGCCGCCGGTACTGTCCCGTCACGCCTACGTTTGGCAGATAGGCCGAGTTGGCGCCCACTCTGGCGCCGCGGGCGGCCTCCCGCTCCTCCATCGTCCGCTGCAACATCTTGTTGTGGACCAGCGTCAGTTTGATGCTGTCCTCCACGGTCAACTGGCCGCTGATGCTCGGCTGCCGCTGATCCTCGCGGTCCCTGCGGTTCACATACTGCTGATACGCTTCCGCTCGGGC
>CALMMH010000093.1 GCA_937868145.1 uncultured Phycisphaerales bacterium | reverse complement strand
AAAAAGGCGAGGGGAAGACGGCACGCGGAGCATCCCGGTCATTCTGCTGACGGCACGCAGCTTCGCCATCACCCCGGAGATGCAGGAGAGCCTGGGCGTATCGAGCTGTCTGAGCAAGCCGTTCAGCCCCAAAGAGCTTCTCAAGACCATCCAGGACATCCTGTACCAAAAGGAGCTTGTGGCGCAAAGCTGATCTCACGCGGAATGCACTTAGGGATAGGTGAGTGTGTGGAAACGGTCATAGCGAACGCGACGACTTCGGCTTTGACGCCGGCGCATCGGCGAGAGTTGGAGAAATTGGGAGAACGGGTCGCCCGCTTTGGCGTCAATTTTGCGATCGTGACGCTCAAGGGGCAGTTGCCCGTTCTGGTCAATGGCGGTCTCTTCGAAAGCCATCCGGAACAGTTGCTCGAAGTGGGCCGCTGCGTCCTGGATCGCATCGAACAGCAGCAATACGAAGGTCCTGAGATCCCCGTCTGGCAGTTCGCCGAGGGGAATCTGCTTGTGGCGTCGCCCTTGCTGATGCCTGTGGTGATCGGAGGGTACCGTCATCCCGTCGGCGCGGCGATCATTGATTTGGGAACCCCCGGGAGGCTCTCTTGCGGGACGGTGCCTGACGCTCGCGGCGCAAACGTGGAGTGTCTCAGCGAGATGCTCCGGCTGATCGCCCTGAACCACCAGACCACCCTGCGTACGGAAGAGCAGATCGAAACCGTGGGGGTGGAGCTGGCTCGCGTGTACGAGGAACTGGTGCTGCTTCACAAAATCAGCATGAACATGCGGGTGACCGAGTCCGACACGAACTTCCTCCAACTCGCCTGCGACAGCCTGACGGACATCATTCTGGTGGAAGGCATCGCGGTTCTCCTGGAACGGGTCGTCGAAGGCGACCGGCGATTCGTTGTTGCGGCCGGCTCGGGGCTGATCGACATCGACGACCACATGGCGATGGCCCTGCACAGCCGGCTTTCCGATGAGCTCGCCAGGGGCCAGGAGGCCCTGTTGGACAGCGAAGTGGACACGCCTTTCCGGTACGAATGGCCGGCGAGCGTGCGGAATCTGATCGTGGTGCCGTTGTGCGCCAAAGACAAGGGAGAGTCCGGCTCGGGGCACCGCGCCAAAGGCGGCGTCTCGATCATCGGCTTGATGGTGGCCGTCAATCGGATCGACAAGCCGGATTTCGACAGCACCGACATCAAGCTGTTCACGTCGGTCGCCAGCGGTTGCGCGGTGTTTATCGAGAACGGCCGGCTCTTCAACGATCTCAAGGAACTGTTCGTCGGTTCGCTCAAGGCTCTCACCAACAGCATCGACGCCAAGGACCCGTACACGCGGGGCCATTCCGAGCGGGTGGCGTTGATTTCCCGCTGGCTGGCTGATCGCCTTGCCGAACGGGAGCCGCTGGAAGAAGAACAGATTCACAAGATCTATCTGGCGGGTCTGCTCCACGACATCGGGAAGATCGGAATCGACGAAGTCGTCTTGCGCAAGAACGGGAAACTCACGCCGGAAGAGCGGGCCTGCATCCGCCGGCATCCGTCCATCGGGGCGAGCATCCTCCGCGGAATCAAGCAGATGCGGGACATCGTGCCGGGCGTTTTGTGCCACCATGAACGAGTGGACGGCCAGGGGTATCCGGACGGTCTGACGGGCGACGACATCCCCCTGACGGGAAAGATCGTCGGCCTGGCGGACAGCTTCGACGCCATGACCAGCCGGCGGACGTACCGTGACGCCATGAGCGTCGAACACGCGATGGAGGAGATCCGCAAGGGGCTTGGAACGCAGTTCGACGAGAAACTCGGCCGGCTGTTCCTCGAAAGCGACGTCTCCTCCCTGTGGGACATGATCCAGGAGGGCGGTTCGGAAAACTATGACGCCGCGCATTTCGCCGACTACGGGACCGCGGCGGTGGGGACCTTGCTCCGATGAAGATTCAGTGGCAAGACTACAACGAGGTGACCGTCGTCCAACTGCGGGGCGAAATCGATGGGGATCTGATCGACTCCCTGAAGAACGCGGTCACGGAAATCGCCGGCACCCAGAGGGCGGGCATCGTTCTGGATATGAGCGATGTGAGCTTTGTGGACAGCCAGGGGCTGGAGTTGTTGCTGTGGGTGCGCGATTATTGCCGACAGAACAAGATTCAATTGCGGTTGGCCGGACTGGACGAGAACTGCAGCAAGATCCTGGAGATCACGCGACTGCAGGACGAGTTCGACTGCCACGCGGAACTGGCGAACGCCGTCAAGAGCTTCGCCTGAGAACGACGTAGACGTGCTGAGGTAGGTATGGTGCAGATTCTGCTCGAGAACAAGACACAACTCGGCCAACTATTGCTGGCTCGGGGCATCGTGTCCGAGGAGCAGATCGAGAAGGCCCTCGTCGAACAGCGGGAGAAGGGGCATCGCAAGCTCCTGGGAGAGCTGCTCGTCGAGATGGGGTACTGCACCGAGAACCAGATCGCGGCGGCCCTGGCGGAGGCCTACGGCGTGCCGTACGCCCAGATGAGCCCCAAGCTCTGCGACCCGAAGGCCGTCGAGATCCTCCCCCGAGAGTTCCTCGAGGCGCACGTCGTGCTGCCTCTGTTCAAGGTGCACGACGTCCTGACGGTGGCGGTCAGCGAGCCGACCAACGTCTTTCTGATCGACGAGATCGAGCGGATCAGCGGCTGTCGCGCGCAAGTGGTCTGCTCCACCAGCAAGGACATCAAGGCGACCCTCCAAACCTATCTGCCGGCGGCGAACGTCTTCGTCATCGACGACATCATCGACGAGCAGGGGCTCGAAGAGTTCACCCTCATCGAGAACATCACCCAGGACATCAGCAACCTGGAAGAGGTGGCGGGGCAGTCCCCGGTCGTCAAGCTCGTCAACTACCTGCTCTACAACGCGGTCCGCGAGAACGCCAGCGACATCCACATTGAGCCGGACGACAAGAAGCTGCGGGTGCGTTACCGCGTGGACGGAAAGCTCTACGAGAAGATGCGGCCGCCGCATCAGATGCACGCCGCGATCGTCTCCCGCATCAAGATCATGGCCGAACTGGATATCGCCCAGCGGAGGCTCCCACAGGACGGCGGCATCCATGTCTTGGTCGAGAGTCGGCCGATCGATCTGCGCGTCTCGGTCATGCCCGGCACCTACGGCGAGAAAGTCGTCATCCGCGTCATCGATCCGCAGAAGATCCTCTACAATCTCGAGGCGCTCGGCTTCACGTACGACAACCTTCTGAAGTTCCGGGACGTGATCCAGACGCCCAACGGGGTGGTCCTGGTCACCGGGCCTACAGGCTCCGGCAAAAACACGACGCTCTACGCGGCGCTGGCCGAGCTGAACAACGAAGAAGTCAACATCTGTACGGTCGAAGATCCGGTCGAGTGCAACATGTCCGGAATCAACCAGTTTCAGGTCAACACCTCGGTGGGGTTCGCGTTCTCGACCGCCTTGCGAAGTCTGTTGCGGCAGGACCCGGACATCGTCATGGTCGGCGAGATCCGCGACGACGCGACCGCCAGCATTGCCGTGCAGGCGGCGCTGACCGGGCACCTGGTGCTCTCCACGCTGCACACGAACGACGCGCCCGGCGCGGTGACCCGTCTCATCGATCTGGGAGTGGCCCCGTATTTGCTCAGCGCCTCGCTGCGCGGAGTGATCGCCCAGCGGCTCGTCCGACGCATTTGCTCCAACTGCAAGACGGAGTACGATCCGCCGGCCAGCATCCGCAGGATGGTCG
>CALMMH010000092.1 GCA_937868145.1 uncultured Phycisphaerales bacterium | reverse complement strand
ACCCCGAAAGCGATAGACGCACGCCGCGAATGCGATCGGCCCACGATGCTCGGACCACGACGGACATGGACCCACCCCTTTCTCTCGATTTCCGATAATTTGCGTTTGACAATCCCCTCTGCCGAGTATAATGAATGTGTCGCATCCTATCAGGACAGATCAACAACGTCGAGGGCAGGAACTATGAACCATAGGCATGCTTTTACGTTGATCGAGTTGCTGGTCGTCATCGCGGTGATCGCGCTTCTGATGGCGATTTTGACGCCCGCTCTGGGCAAGGCCCGAGACCAGGCCAAGAAGATCGTCTGCAACGGCCACATGAAGGGCCTGGGCGTTTCCCTGCGGATGTACGTCGACGATTACGACGGCAAAACGCACGATTCGCCCAATTACGGCCTGTGGGACAACGCCTACGAAGGCGCACGCACCGTCATCAAGTTCGGCCCCAATGACGACAACGCCTACTGGGGAATCGCCTACTATCCCTATGCCCCCAACAAGAAGACCTTCCGCTGCCCCGCAGCCAAGCGCGTGGACGACTGGCCGGAGGCGGGCTGGGGCGAGCTGTATCAGGAGTACTTCAAGTACTGCACCTACGGCCTGAACAGCTACGTCAAGAACAAGAAGATCGACCATGTATTCAAGAAGCAGGACGAGGTCATCGCCTTCCAGGACCATATCGAACAACTGCTGGACAACATGAACTCGGATATGTTCTGCACGGGCACCGGCTCCATCAATCTGACCCAATGGCGGCCGGGCAGCAGCCTCAAAGAGGGATACTGGCGCACTTACGACACGATTGGCGAATGCTTCCGGCACTCACGCGAGTCCCTGACCTGTTGGCTGGACGGTCACGTCAGCGGCATCAAGGAGACCACCGGCGAGGACGTCCCCAACCACTGGTACACGGGCAACACGGCAGACGACAAAGAACTGTAGGTCATGATCTCAGGAAAGGGAAGGATGCGCGCACGCTCTGGAATCCTGTTGCCGGCGGCCCTGGCCGTCGTGGCGGTTCTGTGGCTGCCGGGATGCAAGAAAGAGGAACCCGCGGCCGGATCGGCTTCATCGTCGCAAACGGTGGACGACAGCGAACTGATCGCCATGCACAAGGCGATGACGGAAAACCTGACGGCGATCCCGTTTGACAAGTTGACGGCAGCCCAGATCGGCCGGCGGTTGGTCATCAAGGCCCGCACGCCCGACCGAGCCGATCCCCCGCCGCCCCCGCGGGGCATGGTCTTCAGGATGGGCCAGACTTCGATCTACTCTGCCAAGTTGCACGAGGTCCTGCCCGACAGCCTGAAAATCAGCGCGGCCTACCCGACCTCCGGCAATCTCAAAATCATCGAGATCTCGCAGGCCGACATTCAGACGATCCACATAGGCAAGTAGTACTACGGTGAGGAGGAGACAAACAAATTCACGCGTCATACCCGGACCCTCACTATCCGCGGCAATGCCGCTCTGAGGCCGTGAGGCTCGGGTCGTGCAACCATAGCCTCGGTTCGTAACGACACTTGAGAAGGAGGATGCGTATGAATAGAACACTGCTGCTGACGAGCTGCACCCTGTGCCTTGCGATTGCTTCGATTGCACCGGCGCAGGGTGTGGACGACGGATTGGTCGCCTACTTCAAGCTGGATGAGACGAGCGGAACCACCGCGGTCGACTCTTCCGGCCAGGGACATGACGGAACCGTGATCGGGACAAATGTCACCTGGGCGGAGGGACGCGACGGCGGGGCTTTGACGATCGCGGCTCCCGCCACGGGGGACGTCGCCGACCGCCTGGAATTCCCGACCACGGGCATGTCCACCACGGCCGGAAGCATCTGCGTCTGGGTGTATCTGGCCGACCCGCAACCCGCATCGAGCGGCCGGTACATCTTCGGCCACACCTCCGGGACAGGGACATCATTCGCCGACCGGATCCAGCTCTACATGCAGGACGGCACCAACGTCTCGCGAAAACTGGACTTCGGATTGGGCGGCTCGCACTCGGTCAAGACGGACATCGTGGAATTGCCGATGAGCCAATGGCTCCATCTGGCCTTCACCTGGAACAACGGAGTCTATGCGATCTACCTGGACGGCGAGCAGATCGCAAACGGCTCGTACTCCAGTCTGTCGGCCTTCGGCGCAATCGCCAACTTCGGCAACGACGGATGCGGCGCGCCGTACGAGGCCTTCTCGGGCATGCTGGACGAAGCGAGGGTCTACAATCGAGCCCTCTCCGCGGACCAGGTGAAAACGATCTTCAAGATTCTGCCCTCCTCCAAGATCATGGCCAAGGCGGTGGCTCCCGCGAACAAGGCGACGGAGGTCTCTCCCGACGCCGTTCTGGCCTGGACCGCGAGCGAATTCGCCGCCACGCACGACGTGTACCTGGGGACCACCTTCGACGATGTCAACAGCGCCTCGCGCGACAATCCGGGCAGCGTCCTGATCGGCCAGAGTCAGACGGAAACCGAGCTCGACCCCGAAGGGCCTCTCGCCTACGGCCAAACCTACTACTGGCGAATCGACGAAGTCAACGCGGCCCCGGACTACACGATCTTCAAAGGCGCGGTCTGGAGCTTCACGACCGAACCCTATGGCTATCCCATCGCCGACGTCACCGCCACGGCTTCCAGCGCACAACCCGGCATGGGACCCGAGAACACGGTCAACCGGTCCGGACTCGACGCCGACGATCAGCACGGCACGGAACTGACGACCATGTGGATGACCACCAACGCCAAGCCGGCCTGGATCCAGTACGAATTCGACAAGGTCTATAAGCTCCACGAACTGTGGATCTGGAACTCCAACCAGTTGATTGAGGGTCTCCTGGGCTTCGGAGCCAGGAACGTCGCGGTCGAGTACTCCGTGGACGGTGAAACCTGGACCGGGCTGGAAGGCGTCCCCGAATTTGCTCAGGCGACCGGAGATCCCGCCTACACCGCCAATACGACCGTGAGCCTGGCCGGCGTCATGGCCAAGTTCGTCAAGCTGACGATCGAAGCCAGTTGGGGCGTAATGCCTCAGACCGGCTTGAGCGAGGTGCGGTTCTTCTAC
The DNA here is from genome assembly GCA_937868145.1 of uncultured Phycisphaerales bacterium. GTDB lineage: Bacteria > Planctomycetota > Phycisphaerae > Sedimentisphaerales > Anaerobacaceae > PLanc-01. The sequence goes on along the minus strand of CALMMH010000092.1, from coordinate 4,516 downwards.
GTCCCCGTGCAGGCTTTCGAGCCCCAGCCCGCCGACGGAGCCACAGGCGTGAGCGTCGAGACCGACCTTGCCTGGCATCCCGGCCGCGAAGCGGCCTCCAACACCGTCTTCATCGGCGACGACAGCGACGCGGTGGCCGATGGGTCGGTTTCGGGCAAGACGACAGAGAACGACGCCTACACCCCCGCTTCGCTGGAATTCGCAACCACCTATTTCTGGAAGGTCGATGCGGCCGGCGACACCGGCGTCTACGCAGGCGACGTCTGGACTTTCACGACGGAGGAATTCGCCGCGATCGATGACTTCGAGAGCTACAACGACGACGTCGACGCCGAGACCACGATCTACCATGCCTGGATCGACGGCGTAACCACGACGGCCAGCGGCTCGCAGGTCGGATACAACGAATCGCCGTTCGCCGAGACCACCATCATCCACGGCGGACAACAGGCCATGCCGCTGGCGTATGACAACAGCGAGCCGCCGTACTACAGCGAGACCGAGCGGGAATTCGACACGGCTCAGAACTGGACCGGCAACGGCGCAACGGAATTGTGCGTCTGGACCCGAGGGTACCCGGCTCTGACCACCGTTGCCGTCGCCGAAGCCGGCGGGAAGATCAACCTGACCGGGTCCGGGGCCGACATCTGGGGCACCGCCGACGAGTTCACCTATGGCTACAAGACCCTTGAAGGCGACGGCTCCATCGTGGCCCGCGTGACGAGCATTGGCCCCGGGACCAACACCTGGGCCAAAGGCGGCGTGATGATTCGCAACAGCGTCGGCAACGGCTCCCCCCACGCCATGATGGCGATGACCGCCAACACCGACGGGGCCGCAGCCAACGGCGCCAGCTTCCAATACCGTGCGACCGCCAACAGCAGCTCGGGCAACGCCGACAGCACAGTGAAAGTCGCAGCTCCATACTGGGTCAAGATCGAACGGATCGGCAGCGTCCTGAGAGGTTTGACCTCGGCCGACGGCAAGACCTGGGCCCAGGTGGGAACAACCGAGATCATTATGGAGGACTCGGTGCTCATCGGTCTGTGCGTCACGTCGCACCAGGCGGGCGAGGACCGAACCTACCAGTTCGACAGCATCACCACCACCGGCACGGTCACCGGCGTCTGGCAGGGCGCTGTGGTCAACAGCGGCCAGTACAACAGTCCGGCCAATCTGTATCTGACCGTTGAGGACAGCAGCGGCAAGACCGCCACCGCGACCAACGCCACCGCGGTGACCACGCCGGACTGGACGGCCTGGAAGATTCCGCTGAGCAGTCTGACCGGCGTGAATCCCGCCAAGATCGAGAAGTTGGTCATTGGCATCGGAGACAAGGTCGCTCCGACCGCCGGCGGCGTCGGAATCCTGTTCATCGACGACATCGGGTATGGCCGGTCGGCTCAGTAACATGAACGGCGTGTAGTATTCTGCAACATCAGGGCGGGGCCTGCGTTCCACCGACACAGGCCCCGCTTCCTCTTTCGGAGGCTTGGGCGTTGTATCAACCAGGGCCTCGCCACCGACCGGATCGTGGCAAACGCCCCCTGGCGGCCCCGGGCTCATTCCGACGCGATCCCAGACGGAACCAACAGTTTTTCGCGGGATGGACTGCCGCGTATGGCGTCGCTTGTGATATAGTATAGCGACTGTGCGTGTGCTGGTTGATGCAACATCGGATCGCTGAGAGGCCCGTCAACGCGGGAGCCGGAAACAGAAGCCGCATGAAGACGCCCAACGAGAGCCGGGTGGACCACCGCAGGTTGGAATGGCTGTGGCTGGTTGTCTTCCTCGGGCTCTTTCTTTACATCTGGAAAGGCATCCAATCCAACCTGCTTTACTATGGATTTGGCGTGTTCACCGCGTATCCGGTCTTCGCATGGCAGGGGGACTCTCTCCGGACGGCATTCACTACCCCTGGGGGAGTGGTCGACGCATTGGCTGCCATTCTCGCCCAGGCGTATCGCAACCCCTTGTCGGGGACTCTGGTGATCGTCGCGGCCGTGGGGGGGCTCTTTGTCGGTGTGCGGCGTCTGCTGCACTCGATTCAGGCGGACAGACTCCGGGACCTGGCTTGGGCTCCTGTGATCCTCGCTTTGATGATCTACACCCGTTACGACGACCCTCTTGCGACTCTCCTGGCTCTAGGGCTGGCGGTCTGCATGGCGGTCCTCTATGTCTCAATTCCTCGGAAAGCTGCGCCCGTCCAGATCGCACTCTTCCTGGCCTTGTTGATGTCGGGGTACTATCTGGCCGGCGTCCCGATCCTTGTTTTCGCCTGTACGGCGTGTCTGGCGGAGGCCCTGGTCCGGCGACGGATCATCACGGCGGTTGTCCAGGCGGCCTTGGCAGCCGCCGGGTGTTTTGTCCTCGGGCGTCTCATCTTTGGACTTGGTCCCCGAGCGACCTGCACGGTCGGCACGCTCTGGGATTCCTCTCGGAATCATGATTTCTCCACGGTCTCCGTTGTATTGACCGCGATTCTATACGCCTTGTTCCCCATGGTGATTCTGATGGCGGTTGTGGGCAGGGGGGGTCGCGTCGTCGGGCCGGGTCGGAAAGGAACCGTTCGATCCACCGGCAAAACGGATCACGGCGGCCAAAGGCGAATCACTAAGAGCCAGTTGGGCCTCATCGTCCGTGTCGCCGTGGTGACTGTGACCGCGGCGTTGTGCCTGGGGCTCTCCCGAAATTACATTCGCAACGAGCGATTGCTCCACTACTACACCCGGCAGAGAGACTGGACTCACGCGATCGACTTGGCGCATCATATGCGAAGCGGACACACTTTCACGCGTTCGGCCGTTTTTGACATCAACCGCGCATTGGCGCAGCAAGGGCGTCTCGGGGAGGAGTTGTGCGTCTACCCGCAGGATGAAACCAAGACTCTCTTTCTGAGTTTCGACGATATGGCGGGACGCCTTCAACACGCAAAGCTGATCGAGTTGTATCTGGACCTCGGGTGTCCCAACGCCGCCCAGAAAAACGCCTATGAGTTGCTGGACAATGAAGGCCCTTCGCCGCACATCCTGGAGACACTGGTCAGAATCCACCTGGTCAAAGGGGAGTATGAGTCCGCGAGAATCGTTCTTGGGGCCCTGCGGCAGTACGCAGGGAGCCGAGCCTACGTTCAAGACTGGGAGGATGCCATCGCCGACCCCGCCGAGGCCGAGAGCCACCCGCTCATTCAGGCCTGGCGCCGGGCGCAAGGATCCGAAGACCACGCGGTCGCGGGGATCTCCTTCGAACCGCTGCTCAAGAGACTGTTGCAGGAGACGCCAAGCCATCGGCTGGCGTTTGAATACCTCATGGCCCATTATCTCTTGAAACATCAGCGGAAGGACTTTGTGGGCTACTTGCCTCTGCTCGGGTCCCTCGGATACAGCCGCCTTCCTCGTCAATACACCGAGGCTGTACTAGTGTATTGCCTGGAGACCAAGACGTCCCCGGAGACATATGGGTGGTCCATCGACGCCGACGTGAATAACCACTTTCGCCGGATCGGCGGCATCGTGAAGAATGCTCGCGGAAACAACCAGGCGGCGTTCGACACTCTGGCCCCGCAATATGGCGACACCTACACATTCTATAGCTTGTTCAACGTGTGCGGAGCCCGATAATGGCGAGATCGGTGGCATCGGAGGCAAAAATACCATTGCAGCCGCCATTTCAATCTGCTATAAATGTGTTTATCGGCTGCACTTTTCTGCCGATTATAGTAGAGACGACGGAACGGCGTAACAAGTAGTGAAGCGTGACGCCGCGTGGTTGGGTTTCTCTGCTGAAACGTGCGACCGCGACAACGGGGGAGGTTGACACGTCCAGGCAGGCGGTGTTCATTTCATACGGCGATTCACGCGCGATCAAAACCGATTCTGCCATTTGCGTGGCTTTCTGCGGAAAGGAGGTGGTCCCCACCACAGGCCGATAGTTGCGAGTTTCGCACGTTGAGGTTTGAGTCGAGGATTTCACGCCCTCAAGACCGAGAACCCGACGCTGAGAACTCCCAACCGGTGTGTCTGGTGTATGGCCGACACACGCAATGAAACCTCACCCGCAAGATTGCGCGGCGAGAGACTCTTTTTCTCTCTTTGAAGGAGGAATATCATGAGTAAGAGTAAGAAGTTGTTTTGTGTGATGATAGCCCTGGCCGCGGTGAGTTGGGTGGTCCCCCTCCGGGCCGACGATCCCGCCAACAAGATCGTGTCTCAGGTGTGGATGAATCTCGACACGAGCACCACCATCAGCAGCCTGACGAGCGATCCGCGGTATCCCGACAGTCCGGACACCACCTCATTGCTGGACTCTTGGCTATTCCCGCCGGGATCGACGGGCGGAAGCAACTGGGCCGACAATTACGGCGATCGCGAGTTCGGTTGGCTCAAGCCGCCGGAAACGGGCGATTACACGTTCTGGATCGCCGGCGACGACCTCTGCGAGCTATGGTTGAGCACCGACAGCAGCACGACGAACGCCCAACTGATCGCGCAGGTCGACGGCTGGACCAACGCCTTGG
>CALMMH010000091.1 GCA_937868145.1 uncultured Phycisphaerales bacterium | reverse complement strand
GCCGTCACGCACGACGTGTACTTCGGGACGGCCTTCGACGACGTCAACGACGCCAGTCGGGACAATCCGGCGGGCGTCCTAGTCAGCCAGGACCAGGCGGACGCCCAGTTCGATCCGGACGGGATCGAGTATGGCCAAACGTACTACTGGCGGGTCGACGAGGTCAACGCGGCCCCCGACTCCACGATCTTCAAGGGACCGGTCTGGAGCTTCACGGTCGAGCCGTACGCGTATCCGCTCACAGGCGTGACCGCGACGGCCTCCAGCTTCCAGCCCGGCATGGGGCCCGAGAACACGATCAACGGTTCCGGGCTCGACGCCAACGACCAGCACAGCACGACCCTGGCGGCCATGTGGATGACCCCGGGCGGCATGCCGGCCTGGATTCAATACGAATTCGATCAGGTGCGCAAACTGGACGAGATGTGGATCTGGAACTCCAACCAGGCGATCGAGAGCTTCCTGGGTTTCGGGGCCAAGACGGTCGTGGTCGAGTACTCCACGGACGGCGAAACCTGGGCGACGCTGGACGGCGTGCCGGAATTCGCGAAGGCCAGCGGAACGGCCACCTACACCGCCAACACGGTCGTGGACTTCCAAGGCGTCCTGGCGAAGTTCGTGAGGCTGACGATCGAGGCGAACTGGGGCGGCCTGCCGCAGACGGGTCTGAGCGAGGTCCGATTCTTCCACGCTCCATTGCAGGCGTTTCTGCCGCAGCCCACGGCCGGCGCGACGGACGTGAGCGTCGAGGCGCGTCTGGACTGGCGGCCCGGCCGCGAGGCGACTTCGCACACGGTGTTCATCGGCACGGACGAGAGCGCCGTCGCGGACGGCGTCGCGACGTCCGAGACCTTGGCCGGCCATGGCTACAGCCCGGAGGGACTGCTGCTGAACACGCAGTACTACTGGAGAGTGGACGAGATCGGCGACGCCGACGCGTATCCGGGCGAGGTCTGGGCTTTCACGACGCAGGCCTATGCGGTCGTCGACGACTTCGAGGGCTATACCGACGACGTCGAGGCCAAGACCACGATCTGGCACGCCTGGGTCGACGGCGTGACGGACGAAGCGAGCGGCTCGCAGGTGGGATACAACGAGTCTCCGTTCGCCGAGCGGACCGTCGTTCACGGCGGATCGCAGGCGATGCCGCTGCTCTACAGCAACACGGACTTCGCGTTCTCGGAGGCCAAACGGACCTTCGACTCGCCGCAGGATTGGACTGCTCATGGCATCAAGACCCTTTCGATCCACTTCGCGGGCGTCGAGGGCAACGCGGGACAACTCTACGTGAAGATCAACAGCGTCAAGATCGCCTATGCCGGCGACCTGGCGGACCTGGCGAAGACGGACTGGCAGGCCTGGACCATCGACCTGTCCACGGCGGGCAATATCTCCAGCATTCGGACGCTGACGATCGGCGTCGAAGGCGCCGGCGCGGCGGGCACGCTGTATATCGACGACATCCGCCTGGCTCCGTGATTCGCCGGCGACACCAAACGTTGTGAAAAACGGGCCGACAGGCGGCAAACCTGTCGGCCCGTTTTCGTGACATGTGCGTGTCGACGATCTCCGGATTACTCGGACGGCAATAGCCGGCCGTAGCCGAGGTCGTCGATGTAGACGGTGCCTGTGCCGCCGGAGGCGGGGGCGGCCCGGTTGCCTACTCCGATCACCAGGGCCTTGACCGCGGTTGCCTTCACGCCCGCTGCGGTGAACTCGCTCAGCGGGATCGTCCATTGCTGCCATTCTGTGGTTGTCGTGGCCGCTGCGATGGAGTTTGCGACCGTTGCGGATTTGGAGTTGTCCTTGAGTGTCACGTACAGGCCCTCCGACGAATTGCTCGCTGCGCCCTGGAAGTAGACACACAGGGTGTCGGCGCCATGGGCGGTCCAGTCCTGGGGCGAGTCGAACGTCCGCTCGGCCTCGGAATAGTACGGCGACGCCGAGTTGTCGTAGAGCAGGGGCATCGCCTGCCTGCCTCCGTGGACGACCGACCGCTCGGCGAACGGCGACTCCGTGTATCCGACCTGCGAGCCGCTGGCCTTGGTGGTCACGCCGTCGACCCAGGCGTGCCAGATGGTGGTTTGCGCGTCGACGTCGTCATCATAGTTCTCGAAATCATCGATGGCGGCGAACTCCTCGGTCGTGAAGGTCCAGACGGCGCCCGGGTACGTGCCGGCGTCACCGCCCTCGTCGACCTTCCAGAAGTACTGCGTGGCAAAGTCCAACGTGGCCGGCGTGTAGCTGTGCTCGGCGGCGCTCTCGCTCGATGCAGTTCCTTCCGCGACGGCGTTCTCGTCCGTTCCGATGAACACCGTGTGCGAGGCCGCTGTGCGGCCGGGCCGCCAGGAGAGCTCCGCGTCAATGCTCACCGTGCTCGTTTCGTCCGCCGGCTGGGGCCGAAACGCCTGCATCGGAACATAGAAGAACCGGACCTCGCTCAGGCCGGTCGAGGGGACCGCGCCGCCCCAATTGTTCTCGATCGTCAACTTGACGTACTTGGCCGCGACGCTGTTGAAGGCGACCTTCGTGTCGGCCGTGTAGGTGGGTGTGCCGGTCGCTCGGGCGAATTGCGGCACTCCCTCCAGGGCCGTCCACGTCTGGCCGTCGAGGGAGTACTCGATCATCACGTCCTTGGCCCCGAACCCCAGGAAACTCTCGACCAACTGGTTCGAGTTCCACACCCACAGCTCGTGCAGGACGTAGACCGCGTCGAATTCGAACTCGATCCAGGCGGGTTTGGCGCCGTCGCTGGTCCACATGTCCGTGGATACGGTCGAGTGCTGGTCCAAGTCGTCGAGGGACTGCTATGGGATTGAGATGGAGATCTCGCGCGCCCTGCACCGGAAGATATGGC